>DASVYG010000045.1:0-73030 GCA_036392315.1 Gemmatimonadaceae bacterium | reverse complement strand
ATGCCCGTCGGCTCGCCGCTCGCGTCGCGCACGATCGTTCCGCCGGCAACTTCTTGCGTCGCTTTGGTGACTCCGGCGGCCCGCAGTGCCGGGCTGTTCGCAAGCGACATGTGACCGTCCAGGCGGTTCACCCACACCGGATTGTTCGGCGTGACGGAGTCGATCCAGTCGCGGCGCGGTAGCTCTCCGCCCCACTGCTCGTGATCCCAATCGCCGTTCGTGATCCACCCTCCGGCGGGCTGCGTCTTCGCATACGCTCCGATGCGCCGTATGAACTCCTGCGGCGTCTTTGCATCGCGCAGTTGTACCGAGGCTAAGCCGAAGCCCCCTTCTAGAAAATGGACGTGCGAGTCGATGAACCCCGGTACGACCATCATTCCGTGCGCATCGATGACGCGCGTGCCCGAGCTCACCAGCTTGCGCACCTCGGCGCTCGATCCAACCGTGGTGATGCGCTCGTGCGTGATGGCCATCGCGTCCGCCCATGGACGCCGCGTATCCCCCGTCCAAATGCGCGCGTTGACCACGGCCAAGCTGATCGGTTCGACCGGTTGACTGGGCTGAGGCATGAAGCTGGTCAGGGAGGTGACGGTCAGGATAGCAAGAATATCGGATCGACGCATGCGGCGGTCTCGCGTGAGACGAGCGGCTCGGTGCTTGGCTCTCCTTCGCGTGGTAGCTTATGTCTCCCGACGGCCAAACCGCTAGCCACTCGGGCGATCCTTTGCTGTTGTCGGCTCGTCCCGCGCAGAGACGACCTGTCACTCGGCGGCCGCCCGAGTGAGGTCGAAGCACGACCTTTCACCATGACTCTCGAGCGTCACGCCATCACTCGGCTCCTCAAGTATGCCGCCGTATTGACCGGGGCTTGGGTGACGTTCTTCTTGCTCCAAGGTCTCGTCTCGCTCGCGCTCGCGCCGCAGCGACCGGCGAGCCGGACGGGCCTCGTAGAGCTCGAAGTAGTGATCGGCGTGCTCTGGGGTCTGCTCAGCGTCGCGATCGGCCTGTGGCACCGGCGACTGCGTGCCACAACGCCCAGCCTCATTGGGCTGATCGCCGCACACCTACCGCTGCTCGCCTTCGCGGCGCTCCTCGACTGCGCCGTCGCGCGTGCCGCGCTCGATGCGTTCTCTCATCCCAAGCAGCTCATCTCGTTCTGGGCCATGCTGACGCTGTACGCCGACCTCGACGTCGCCAGCTACGCCGTCATCGTCGCCGCCGCCGAGCTTCTGCTCGTACGCCGCGCGCTCGCCGAACGACAGCGTCAGGCGGCCAGACTCGAAGCGTCGCTCGGCCGGGCACGTCTCGACTACCTCGAGGCACAACTCCAGCCACATTTTCTCTTCAACTCGCTGGGCGCGGTGTCGGAGCTCGCGTACGACGCCCCAGTCACCGCGAGTCGCGTCATTCGACAACTCGCGTCGATCTTTCGCACCGCGCTGGGCAAGAGGACCGACGAGATCACGTTCGGTGAAGAAATCGTTGGGATCGAGCCGTATCTCGACATTCAGCGAATTCGGTTCGCCGACTGGCTGACGATCGATTATCGTCTCGACGATGCGGCGGTCGACTGTCTTGTCCCACGGTTCGTGCTGCAGCCGCTGGTGGAGAATGCGATTCGCCACGGGCTGAGCGGCCGAAGTGCATCTGGAACGATCGAGATCGGAGCTCGCGTGGAGCGAGGCTCGCTCGTCGTGCGGGTGGCCGACAATGGGGTCGGGCTCGACGCCAAGTCCGCGTCGGCCGGCCACGGAATCGGGCTGGCCAACGTGCGCGATCGTCTCCGCATCTTATACGGAAACGACGACGGGCTTCGCTTGGCAGCCGGTGCCGGCGGCGGCACCGTCGCGGAGCTCACGATCCCGGCGCGCCGCCGGGACGCCCGCCAGTCGCTGAGCGATCTCGCGGCTGACGGGCCTCACACGATTGCCGACGCACCCATGCGCGTCGACACCATACGACCCGTGCGTGTGCCGGCGTGGCTCCGGCGTCCCGTCGTCGCGATTGGGCTCGGCTGGTTGATCTGCGGAATGCTGTGGACGCAGCAGAGCTTCATCTACCTGATCCTCCGCGACCAGCTTGGCCAATCGTCGTGGATCTCGATCGCGGGCGTCAATATGTGCTCGGCGCTGATTTGGGCGGTTCTCACGCCCGGCGTGCTCCTCGTCGCGCAACGTTTGCCATTGCGGCGCGCTCAGCTGGTCGCGCGTGTCGTTGTGTACTTGACTCTGGCCGTCGGCGCCGCGCTCCTCCATGTCTTTGCATGGCAGCGACTCACGTCGCCAGAGACTCCTGCATTGTCGCCCGCTTTCACGACGACCTTCGTCGTCGATTTCGTCCTCTTCTTCCTGCTGGTGGCGATTGGGCACCGTGGCGTGTTGATCGAATGGCTGAGAGCACGCGAGGCCGCGGCCGCCGCGTTGCACGCCGAAGTGGCGGACGCGCAGCAACGCGCGGCCAAGCTGCAAGCCGTGCCGCCGATCCTCCTGCGGTCGCTCGAGGGAATCGCCGAGACCGTTCGCCGGGATCCGGCGCTCACTGAACGACAGCTCATGCGGTTGGCTGACTACCTTCGTGTCGCGCTCGAGTGTAGCGACGCTCTGGGCATGACGCCCGAGCGAGAGATGAAGCTCGAGGCGGCGGTCGAAGCGCTGAGCCAAACCGGCGCCTTTTCAGTCGACCTCACGATGAGCGCGTGAAGATGCTGAGCGTGATCGTCGCCGACGATGAGAAGCTGGCGCGTCGCCGGCTCGTGAGGCTCGTGGAGGAGACCGGCGAAGCCGAAGTTGTCGCCGCGTGCACCGGCGGACGCGACGCCGTCGCGCAGACGATCGCGCGGCAACCGCAGCTGCTCTTTCTCGACGTCCAGATGCCCGATCTCGATGGGTTCGGCGTGCTGCGCGAGCTCGCCGGCAAAGCGTCGCCCGCCACGGTGTTCGTGACTGCGTTCGACCAATACGCCGTTCGTGCGTTCGACGTGCACGCCGTTGATTATTTGCTCAAGCCCTTCGATTCCGCGCGATTTCGTGACGCGTTCGCTCGCGCCAAGGATCGGTTGTCCGCGCGTGCGCGCGGCAGCGACGACGAGCGCATTCGCGCGCTGCTCGCCGACTACGCCGCGGGAATTCAACAAACGCCGAAGGAGCCGCTCGACCGCGTTGCCGTGCGCGTCGACGGCGTCCTCAAGATCGTTCGCGTGGCGGACGTCGATTGGTGGGAAACCGACGGCAACTACGTTCGCCTTCATGTCGGCGCTGCCAGCCACCTGATTCGAAGCACCGCGGCGAGCATTGAGCCGCAGCTCGATCCGCGCGCGTTCATTCGGATCCATCGTCGCTACATCGTCAACGTCGAGCGGATCATCGAAGTGCAGCCGTGGTTCGCGGGCGACGCCGTCGCCGTGTTGCGGAACGGTGCGAAGCTTCGAGTGTCCCGCACTTACCGCGAACGTCTCCACGCGCGCCTCGGCGCGCGGCCCGACGCGAGCGACGCCGCGCCGGCGTAGCTCAGCGAGGCTTCGCGACGCCGACCACCGGCGCGGCGATTCGGAAAGTGAAGGTTTGCTCGACGAGCTGCCGCACCTTCAGCGCACCGATCTTGGCTGGCGAAAACCGCATGTACGGAATCGCGTCGCGCACCGATCGCTCGAAGCCGGGATCCGTCGCCTTCAACACTTGAAGCGACGCGGCGTCGGCAAATCCAGTGGTGTCGACGACGTAGCGCGCCAACACGAACCCCTCGACGTGCTTCTCGAGCAACTCCAGCGGATACGCCGGCGCCGCGCTGCTGGCCGACCTCACGACGGCGCTATCCACTTCGAGCAACGTGAACACGGAATCCGTGTTTGCGTCACCCGTCGTTGGTGCCGTGGTCGCCGAGTCGAGTCGGGATTTACCGGCCTGGCGCGACTGCTCGGGCATGGTGATCGGTCGGCGCGCATCCATAGTTGATGGACCGGGGCCAGAACCGGCACCCTGATTGAGCGTGATGTAGTGCACCGCTGAATGACCGGCCGGCGGCGGCGGTCGATTCGGCGGTGGAAGGTAGACGACGCGATTGGCGAGACCATCGCTCGCCATCGACGTCGGCGGCCGCGTCGCGGCGACCGCAAGGGCGATCATCGCGCCGTGGATGGCAATACTGAATGCGCCGGCGCTCGAGACCGGAGACGGGCGCGCGTACGAAAGCATCCACAGTCGCATCATGGCGCCACAGCATGCACCGCAGTCGCGCGCCGACAAACACTCGTGGTATGAAACGTTCTCTGGGCGGGACGAGTCGAGTCGTCCCGGCCGTCGATCCGACAGCCGGGAGTCACGTCGGCTCAGGGACACGTCTCGTACGCGGCGCCTGCGAGCAATTCAGCTTCAGGATAGTTTCCAGCCACATGCTCGCAACCAACATCTGGTTCTGGGTCGGCTTCATCGCGTTCGTGCTCGCGATGCTCGCGCTCGACCTCGGCGTGTTCCACCGGAAAGCGCATGAGGTCCGTCCCAAAGAAGCGGGCATCTGGACCGCCGTTTGGGTCGCGCTCGCGCTGGCGTTCGCGGGCGGCCTCTACCTGCTGTCGGGCCGCCACGTCGCGCTGACCTTCTTGACCGGCTACGTCGTCGAGGAGGCGCTCAGCGCCGACAACATCTTCGTCATGGTGCTGATCTTCGAGTACTTCCGGGTACCGAAGGCCAGCCAGCACCGCGTGCTCTTCTACGGCATCCTCGGCGCGCTGGTCATGCGCGGACTATTCATCGGCGTCGGGGCAGCGCTCATCGCGGCGTTCCATTGGATACTGTACGTGTTCGGCGCCATGCTCATCGTGACGGGCATTCGCATGGGCATCAAGAGCGACGAGGAGTTCGACGGCGAGCAGAATCGGATCGTGCGCGCGGCTCGGCGCCTCCTCCCGTTCTCCAAGGATTTCCACGCCAATCATTTCTTCGTCGTGGAGGCGGGTCGGAAGCTGGCGACTCCGCTGCTCCTCGTGCTGATCCTCGTCGAGCTGACCGATCTGGTGTTCGCCATCGATTCGATTCCGGCAATCTTCGGCGTCACGACGGACCCGTTCATCGTCTTCACGTCCAACATCTTCGCCGTGCTCGGGCTGCGCTCGCTCTACTTCCTGCTTGCCGCCGTCGTCGACCGATTCCACTTGCTGAAATACGGCCTCGCCGTGATTCTGAGCTTCGTCGGTTTCAAGATGCTCGCCGAGCGGTTCATCGAGATCGACATCGTGCTGTCATTGTCGATCATCCTCGGCGTGCTCGCTCTCTCGATCACCGCCTCGCTGATCTGGCCGCGGCGGGCGATTCGCTGACGCTATCGCCGCTCGATTGCGTCGCGGACGTCGAGCAGGATCTCGAAGTAGAGCTGCTCGCGACGATAGGCGAAGTCGAGCGTCGCCATCTGCGAATCGTCGCCCGTCGCTTTGGCTCGCTCGAACGCTTCGCGGTACATCTCATCCAAGTTGGCCAGAATGCGCTCACGGGAGCGTGACATACGGATCTTCTCGAGGGCTGTGGAGGTCAAACGCGGAGGCTCTTCATCCGGACGAAGCTTCGGGTCGACGTCTCCCTCGATTTGGTCGAGAAAGAAACGGCGTGCCCGGTCAAAGATGATCCGGCGAGGCTGCGGGAGGTTATCCATTGAAACGGAACGGAATCTTCGAGCGCGACGAGTTTCGATGCGTCTATTGCGGCGAACAATTCCCCGCAGCGGAGCTGACGCTCGACCACGTCCAGCCGCGCGTGCGCGGCGGCGATCGCTCGGAAGGCAACTTAGTGACGGCGTGTAAGGGGTGCAACACGCTGAAAGGCCACCGGCGGCTCAGCGTATTCCTACATGAGAGCCAGGCGGCGCGTGGAATTTTTTTTCGCCTCGCGCGGCATGTCTGGCCGCGGCTGCTCCGTGAGCTCGACGCGGAATTGACCGCTCTCGATGCCGCGGCGAGCGACACCGGGCGATCATGAGCAGGCCGGCGGCGGCTCCCGTCATCATCGTGCCATTCGATGGAAGACCGCCTCTTCCACGACTTTCCCGTTCCGTAGATGGTCGACGACAATTCGCTCGAGGAGCGCCGGCGTGACGTCGCAATACCAGATCCCTTCAGGATACACGACGACGATCGGTCCACGCATGCAGACGCCAAGACAGGGAGTCTCGCCGCGCTTGACCCGGCGGGGCCCGAACAACAGCCCTTCACGTTGAAGGAGCAACGGGAGTAAGCGATAGAGCTCCTGGCCCCGGTAGTCCGGCGAACAATAGCCGCCCACACAGACGAGAATGTGGCGGGAATATGGATCCATCAACGGCGGCGCTGCGCCGATTGTCATAAGATTGTCCATGGGTTCTTGGAATAAGCTATTCGATCCACGAGCATGATCGAGACGATTCGCATCAGCGACCTCACGGTACTGCGCGCGCTCCCGGCGCACGCTACTCGCCCGCCAGTCCTGCTCGTTCACGGTTACTTCGCCGACGCGACGGTGTTCAACGATTGGATGACGTTCCTTGCGACACGAGGCGTTCCCGCATACGCCGTGAATCTTCGCGGGCGTGCCGATAGCCGAACGGGGACGCATCTCGGTCGCGCATCGATGCGTGATTTCGTGGAGGACGCGTCACGCGTCGCGCGAGAGCTCGGAAAGCCGGCCGTGATCGGCCACTCGATGGGCGGACTGATTGCGCAACGGCTGGCAGAGCGTGACGAGGTGAGTGCCGCGGTGCTCGTGACACCAGCCCCGCCTCGTGGGATCACCGTCCTGTCGCCGCGACTTGTGCGGAAGCAACTGAAATATCTACCGGCTATTCTGCGGTCGCACATCGTACAACCGGCGCGAGAGGACCTTCGCGAGCTGGTGCTCAATCGTGTCCCGAGTCAGCTCCAAGAAATGGTGCTCGATGCGTTCGTTCCCGACAGCGGCCGCGCGGCACTCGACATGTCGATCACCGGTGTGCCGGTCGACGTTCAGCGCGTGCGGTGCCCGGTGCTCGTGATCCTTGCGGCCGACGACGAGTTCATTCCGAAGCCCATCGGAGAGCGCATCGCAAAACGGTACGGCGCATCCACGCGAGTCTTCGATGGTCGCGGACACATGATTGTGATCGAGCCCGGATGGGAAGACGTCGCCGACGTGGCCGACCGTTGGATTCGAGAGCAGACGTAGCCGTCCGCGACATCACGCGCGTGGGCGGGCAGTTGCCCGAGCCGGTCGATATCTTTCGACCAGGGCAATACGAGCCATCATCCACAACCGCAATTAGGACTCGATAACGTGTCATCATCCGCGCAGCCCAATGCGACGCCCACGGCGCCCGTGATCACTCGCACGGAGGTGACCTGGCGCGGCGAGCGCTCGTTCGATGCGGGCCCGGCCGGACGCACCCACCGTATCGACGCCAACGCGAAGGAAGGCCCCGGCCCGGTCGAGACACTGCTCAACGCGTTGGCCACCTGCTCGAGCGCCGACATCATCGACATCATCGCCAAGCGCAACACGCCGGTCGAGCGTCTGGTGGTTCACGTTGCGGCGGAACGACGACCGGAATATCCGCGGCGCGTGCAGCACCTGAGCTTCGATTACCGGATCGACGGAGCCGGAATCGAGCGGGAGCATGCCGAGCGGGCAATCCAGCTGTCCTTCGAGCGCTACTGCTCCGTCGCGGCCTCATTGGCACCGGACATCGTCACCGAAGCAAAGCTCACGCTGAACGGCGAGAGCTTCCCGCCCGTTCGTCAGAAGGTCTGGACCCCGGCTCGTTGAGGCGTCAGCCTCGCGAATACCCGTCGCTCGTCAGCAGGTCGATGACGCGGGCCTTGACGTGCCACGGGGCGCCTTCGCGGGTGTGGAGCGACGCGAGTGCCTGCAAGAAGCGTTGTTGAAACTGCCCATAGCCGAGACACTCGCTGCACTCAGCGATGTGCGCTCGCAGCGATGCCATCTCCTCCGGCGCCAGGCGTCCGTCGAGATAGTCCCACAGATGCTTGTGCACGTGCCGGCACGCGGCCGGAATTGCCTCGTTGAGAGTCTCTTGCATGCGATGTCTGCTCTGCCACCGCTGAACGCCGGCCGAAACCAGCGTCCATGGCGTGCGTGAGCAATTGCTCCTGCATAAGGCGTCGACCACGGAACAGCCGCGAACGAACCGTACCAATCGGAACGCCGAGGATCTCGGCGGCCGATTCGTATGATTGATCTTCTACATCCACAATAATCAGCGTCGAGCGGAATGGTTCCGGAACATTGTTCAGCGCCTTCGTAATCGCCGGCCCGAGGTCGAGCCGAGCCAGCATGTCGTCGAGGCCATCCCTGGCGGCAGCTGAGTACAGTGACCCGACGGTCGCGGCGTCGACCTCGGTCGCGTCCAGTTCGACGGTCGGCCGCGCTCGCTCGCGTGATCGCAGGAACACGTTGCGGCAGATCGTGAAGAGCCAGCGGCGGCAGTCGCTACCGGGCATGTACGTATGCCAGGATCGAAACGCCCGGAGAAAGGTGTCCTGTACGACGTCGTCCGCATCGGACTCGTCGCGCGTCAGCGACAGCGCGAAACGATACACATCGTCGATCCACGGGAGCGCTTCCCGTTCAAACGCCACGTCACGCTGCATCGATACACTATGAGTAGATTGCACGGTAGTTAATAGTTGACGCGTAAAGTATATAACAAAATTGTTCGCAAGGGGAGTGGGCAGGACCATCCAATTTTTCTTACCTCGCCTAATTAACTCCCTAAATGGACAGTTTGGTCATATTGGCCAGAGGTCGGCCAAGCCCGACCTGTCGGCACGCGCCCTTGACCTCGGTGGGGCAAGCTGATCATGTTCGGGCGCTAAAGCTGTGCAACTCTAGAACCTTCATTCGGTTAACCGTCTCCCGACTCCGTGAATCATCGACCTGCAGCGGGCGAAATTTCGACCGTGGAGGGCCTCCGCGAAGCCCTCATACGCAGCGACGCGAGATACGAAGCCCTGATCGAGCACGCCGGCTACGGTGTTTATCGGTCGTCGGCGGACGGACGGTTTGTCGATGTCAACCAGTGGCTCGCCACGATACTCGGGTATCGCAACCCCACCGAGCTCCTCGGACTGGAGTTGTCCCGCGAGATCTATGTCGATCCCGACGAACACGACCGCCTTCGCCTCAGGTTTTCAGACCCTGGGCTGCCCGATTGGGTGGAGACGCGATGGAAGCGGCGCGACGGTAGTCTGGTTCCGGTGCGTCTGTCGGTGCGCCCGATCATCGGCGAGTCGGGCAAAGTCGACTACTACGACGGACTGGTCGAGGATCTCACCGAGCGGCATCGGCGCGATGAGTTGTTGCGGCGCAACGAGCGCATGGCGACGCTTGGCACGACGCTCGCGGGCGTTGCGCATGAGCTGAACAATCCACTCGCCGCGATCATCGGATTCTCGCAGCTGCTCCTGAAGAAGTCGTGGGCCGAAGACGATCGTGCCGCGCTCGAGGCGATCAACCACGAGGCGATTCGCTCAGCGGCCATCGTGAGAGATTTGCTCGCCGTCACGCACCAGCGTGGCGGTGGGCGCAAGACGCCGACCAATCTCAACGACATCGTCACTTACATCATCCGCACGCGCCGCTACGCGCTCGAGACGACCGGCATCGGATGCGTGCTCGACCTCGACTGCTCGTTGCCGATGATTCACGGAGATCGTGCACAGCTCGAGCAAGTCGTCCTCAATCTGGTCAACAACGCCGAGCAGGCACTTCGACCGCGAGCGGATGCCGACCGCGAGCCGGCGATCGCGCGCCTCATTATTCGAACGCGCCACGAAAATCGGCACGCCATTCTGGAGGTCGAGGACAACGGTCTCGGAATTCCCGAGAGCGCGCGGGAGCACATCTGGGATCCATTCTGGACCACAAAGAGTGACACCGGCGGCACAGGACTCGGATTGACGGTCGTGCATGGCATCGTCGCCGATCACGGCGGAACGATCGCCTTGGAAACGACCGCGGGCATCGGCGCGCGGTTCGTCGTCCGGCTGCCGGCCATCGATGAGGACTCGATGCACGACGTCACGAGTCGCGCGTCGCGACCCCTCGACGTTCTCATCGTAGACCCGGGCGCATCGGATCTCCTCTTCGTGGAGCGCTTTCTCACATCGCGCGGCCACGCCGTGATCAACGCCGGCAGCGGCGAGCTCGCGCTGCGTCTCGCGAGTCAGACTCCGTTCGATGCCGTTGTGTGCAGCGCCGGTCTCGTCGGGCCCGACGGACTCTCGATCGCGAGTCATTTGCGAGCAACATCGGGCTGTGAGCGAGCGCGGTTCGTTGTCTCGGCGGCCGATCTCTCCGGCTCGAGCACAGCAGGGCGCTCCATCGACGGCGCCACCGTGATCGCGCGACCATACGACGTGGAGGAATTGAGGCGGTTGATCGAGGGAGATTGACGCGGGGCTACAGCCCGACGGATGTTTGTGGCAATGACAAGCGCCCAGGCGTCCGCGCGACCGTTCCAATCCTCGCGATCGCGCGTTATTGCCGCGTTCGTCGCCGTGTACCTCGTGTGGGGCTCGACGTACCTCGCGATCCGTTACGCGGTTGAAACCATTCCGCCGTTCCTCATGGTTGGAACGCGGTTTCTGGTCTCGGGCGTTTTGCTGTACGCCTGGTCGCGATGGCACGACGGCACGCGGCCCACGAAGCCGCAATGGCGCGACGCCGCGGTCGCAGGCGTGCTGCTGTTGTGTTGTGGCAATGGAGCAGTTGCGTGGGCGGAGCAGCGCGTACCGTCGGGATTGGCCGCGCTCCTCGTGGCGATCGTTCCCCTTTGGATGGTCATCGTGGATTGGGTCCGTCCGCAAGGCGTCCGACCCCGAGTCAGCGTCATTGCCGGGGTTGTGGTGGGACTCATCGGCTTGGATGTGTTGATCGGCCCCACGAGTTTCGTCGGGAACGGTAGCGTCGATCGGCTGGCGGCGTTGATACTGATCGTCGCATCGCTCGCGTGGGCCGCCGGCTCGGTCTACAATCGCTACGGCGAGCGGCCGGAATCAGCAATCATGTCGACCGGGCTGCAGATGATCGCCGGCAGCATTGGGCTGATACTCGCCGGCATCGTCACCGGCGAGCTGGGATCGATTCACATCACCCGCATCTCGTTCGCGTCGTGGATGGGCTGGCTGTATCTCGTCACGTTCGGATCGCTGGTCGGATTCACGGCCTACGTCTACCTGCTGCGCGCCGTGAGTCCGGCCAAGGCGTCGACGTACGCGTACGTGAATCCTGTCGTCGCGGTGATTCTTGGGTGGGCGATTGCCGGCGAGCCCGTAACGGAAAGAACTCTTGCCGCAGCGGCCATCATCCTCGGCGGCGTGGCGATGATCACCATCAGTCAGAGCCGGACCGCGTGACGCCACGGCCAAGGCATGCGCCTTGCGCCCAGTGATGCGGCATGCCGACGCGAAAACGTCCGTCATCCAGGTCGAAGCCGCTTGCCGAATACAAGCGGAAGCGGGACTTCACGAAAACCGCCGAGCCAGAGGGCAAGACGACACGGCGCCGCTCGGCTCGTGCGCTGAAGTTCGTCATCCAGAAGCACGCCGCCAGCCGCCTGCACTTCGATTTTCGTCTCGAGCTCGACGGCGTAATGAAGAGTTGGGCCGTGCCGAAGGGACCGAGTTACGATCCGAGCGTCCGGCGGCTCGCCATGGAAGTTGAGGATCATCCGATCGAGTACAACGCATTCGAGGGGACGATCCCGAAGGGCGAGTATGGGGGTGGGACCGTGATGCTCTGGGATCGTGGTACGTACGAAGCGGAAGACGGTGGCGGAGCTGACGCGCTACGAGACGGATACGAGCGTGGGGATCTCAAGATCGTCCTCCACGGAAAGCGGCTCGTCGGCGGGTGGGTGCTCGTGCGCATGCGTCGCGACGACGGCGGTCGCGCACAGTGGCTGCTGATCAAACATCGCGATGAGCACGCCGATCCCGACTACGATGTCGTCGCCAACGTGACGACATCCGTCGCCAGTGGTCGAACGATGGAGGAGATCGCGCAGCGGAAGGGACGCGTGTGGAAGAGCAACCGGAGCAACGGGAGCAAACCGCGCGCGCGAACGGCGCGCAAGACGTCAGCGAAGCGGTCGCTGTAGGCGCTGTTGTCGCGGATCGGTTTTCCGTTTGACGACGCGCACCGCCATCATGCCCGCGTCGGCGCGATCGAGCATACTTTGGAGCGACTCGTCTCGTTCTCGCGCGGCCCATCCGAGCGAGAACGGCACCGGGGCATGCTCGAGCGCCTCCGCCCGCAATCGATCGGCGACGAGCTGCGTCTGCTCGTGATCGGCGTTGTTGAGGATGACGACGAACTCGTCACCGCCGATGCGGAGCACTGCCTCTTCCGATCGTACGTAGCGCATGAGAAATCGCGCCATGCGCTTGAGCACGTCGTCTCCCTCGTGGTGTCCCCAACGGTCGTTGTAGACCTTGAAGTGGTCGATGTCCACGAAGATGACCCCGCACGCGGCTTCGGGATCGCGCGCCAACGACTCCTCGACATCCATCAGGTAGCGCCGGTTGAGGGCTCCCGTGAGCGCGTCGTGTGTGCTCATCTCGAGCAAGGTGGCCTCGAGCTGCTTGCGCGCGGTGATGTCGACGAGGATCCCGTGGATGAAGACTTCATTCGTCTCGGGATCACGAATCACGTAACACGTGTCGACGACGGTTCGTGTTTGCCCGTCGGGACGGCGCAGAGCGAACTCGAACTCACGCACGGAACCGTCTCGGTCGAGGTGCGCCATCTCCTCGACGCGCCGCGCCGGATCGACGAAGAGCTTCGACGCTCCGTACCCGGCGAGATCGCCAAGGGACTCGACGCCCAGCATCTCGAGGAAGCTATGGTTGGCGTCGAGAACACGACCATCGAGAGTCGTGATGTAGATCCCTTCTCTCAAGTTCTTGGCGAACTCGCGCAGACTCTCGGGATCACTCAGACTGCGGAAACGCGTCGACGTCATGAAGGTAGTCCGCCCGATCGAGTCGGAGGCACCACCATCAGCGGAAGCCCACATCGGTTTCCCTGACAGAGTCGAGCTGGCATGGTTCGACAACTATAGTTTTTTAAGGCCTCGGTTCGATAGTATCGGCTCGAATCTCAATCCGCCAAGCCGGCAGGAAAGATTCCTTTCTCTCCGAACTTTGCCCTGACTCGATCGATCGTGCGGGCGATGACGCGATCGCGATCGGTCTCGGCAATGACGGAATCGCGGCGCTCGAACAACGTGAGCTGGTCGGCTGTGGCATCGATGGCCAGCGACGAGAGGGCGACGCCCAACAGTCGCGCGGGTACGCGGCGCGCGTGCCGCAACTTCGACAAGAGGCGATGCGCGACCTCGAGAATCACGCGGTCGGAGATCACGGGCGCATCGAGCGTTCGACTCGCGCGCCGCGTCTTGAAGTCGTGGTCGCGGATGCGAACGCTGATCGTACGTGCGGTGAGCGCATCGGCGCGCAGGTCCGCGGCGGCGCGGGTGACGAGCGCGAGCAGCTCGCGATTCAGGTCCTCGTCGCTGTCGATGTCGGCCGGAAACGTCTCATCGCGACTGATGCTCTTCGCGTCGCCGCCGTGCGCCTCGACCTCACTATGGTCGATGCCGCGCACGCGATCGTACAGCCACGCGGCTTCGCGCGCGCCGAGCCACTGAGAGAGCGTCTCCACGTCGTATTGCAGGACGTCCGATACGCGCCGCATCCCGAGCTTCGCCAGCCGCTCCTGAAAGCGCGGACCCACCATGGGAATGTCGGCCAGATCGAACGTCGCGAGGAAAGAAGATTCCTCGCCAGGCGCGACGACGTGGACACCGGTCGCCCCGCTACCGGGTTTTGGCTTCGCGCGCTCGACGGCGAGCTTGGCGACGAGCTTCGTCGTGCCGCCGCCGATCGAGACGGAGAGACTGGTCGCCGCGATCACGCTCTCGCGCATCCGCGCCGCGGTCACGGCGAGCGGTTCGTAGCCGTACAATTGCTCCGTACCTCCGAGATCGAGATACCATTCGTCGATGCTGGCGCCCTCGACCACAGGGGCGAAGCGCTCGAGCGCCGCGCGGATCTGCCGGCTCTTTTCGCTGCAGGCGCGTCGTGGCACCGGGACGCACATCGCCTGCGGGCAGAGCCGAAGTGCGCGCGCGATCGGCATGGCGGATCGAACGCCGTATTTTCGCACTTCGTACGACGCCGAGCACACGACGCCGCGGCTCTCGCGAGTGCCGCCGACGATGAGCAGGGGCGCCTTGCCCGCGCCGTCGGGATCGACCATTCGCGCGACGGCGACGAAGAACGCGTCGGCATCGGCAAGCAGGATGCGGCGGTCGGTCATCGAACGTGCAGATCTTGAATGAAGCGAGAATCTTCGGTGTAGCGCGTGATGCCGAGGGTTCGCGCCATGATCTCGCCGAGGACGCCGGCGACGTGCTCGCGATGTTCTTCCGCGTCCATACCGTCAGGCGGGCTCGTGTTGTCGACTATGAAGTCGACGACGGCGCCTGGTGTTTCGAGGAACTCTTCATCGCCGGCGGGCACGCCAAACTCGTCCTCCACGGCGGCGAAGAACTCGTTGAGCGCCCAGCTCATGTCGGCATGTCGCAGCGAGGTCGAGTGGTCATCGGGTCGGAATGTCGCGCGCCATCCGCCCGCGAGCAACAGTCGCTGCGATCGAGTTGCTGCCGTCTCGTCTGCGCGTCAGTATATTGCTCTCGCCATGACCCCATCACGAAAGAATGTCTCTCGCGCCGCCGCGACAGGCGTCGGAACCGCCGACGAACTTCCTATGGGGAGTGCCGCCGACGCGCCGCATGGATCGCGCCCGGAACAGGTCTACACGCGCTTGCGCGACCTCATCGTACAAGGACTTCTGGCACCGGGAAGCCGGATCGTCGAGACCGAAATCGCCACGCGACTCGGCGTGAGCCGAACGCCGGTTCGAGAAGCGCTGCAGCGGCTGCAGCAAGAAGGTTACGTCATGGGCTCGCCGGGCGCGCAGCAATCGCGTCTCACCGTCGCTCCGCTCACTCGAGACGACGTCTACGAGCTGCTCAACATCGTCGGCGCGCTCGAGGGAATGGGTGCTCGAGGCGCGGCACTCCTAACGCAAGCCGACCGGCGGAATTTGGTGCGCGACCTCAAGGCATTGAACGGCGAGTTTCACCGTGCCGGAAAGACCGTACCGATCGATCATAGCAGCCTCTATGACGCCGACGAGCGGTTTCACCGGCGCCTGGTCGAAGCCAGCGCGGGGCCGCGGCTGCTCGCGCTCCATGACGCGGTCAAGCCCCAGGCCGAGCGGTACATTCGCATGTACATCAGCATGTTGACGGGCGACATCCGCACATCGGTGTACGAGCATGACATCATCATCGCCGCGATCGAAGAGGGCCGCGCCGACGACGCGGAGCTCGCCGTTCAAGTGAATTGGCGCCACGCCGCCGATCGATTGAGCAAAGTGATCGCGATGGCCGGCGAGCGAGGCTCGTGGTAATTCCGAGCGCGGCGCGCGCTACTTGACTCACGGCGCGGCTTCGAGCTCCTCGAGCAACTGCACGTAGCTGTCGTATCGTTCGGCGCTCACGACGCCGGTGCCGACCGCTTCGCGCACGGCGCAATCGGGTTCGCCGACATGACGACAATCGCCGAACCGGCATTTGTCGAGCAGCCGACGCATTTCGGGAAAACAGCAGTCGAGCTCCTCGGACGGGAGCGACCACAATCCCACCTCACGCAGGCCCGGCGTATCGATCACGTACCCCTCGTTTCCGGGAAGCGGGAGCATCAGCGCGCCGACGGTCGTGTGTCGTCCCTTGTTGACCGATTCGCTGATCGCGCCCACGCGAAGGTCCGCCCCCGGGAACAGCGCGTTGAGGAGCGACGATTTTCCGACGCCCGATGGACCGGTCACAACCGATCGACGTCCCCGGAGTGCGTCACGCACCGGCTCGAGGCCGACGTCCGTCTTCACGCTCGTGTAGTGAACCGGATACCCCACTCCCTCATAGACGTCGAACCGCTTGCGCGCGGCTGGTTCGCCGACCAGCTCGACTTTGTTGATGATGATGCGGGCCGCCAGCGCATTCGCCTCGGCGATGACGAGGAAGCGATCGAGCATTCGAGGGTGTGGGTCGGGCTTAGCTGCCGCGAACATGACGACGACCTGGTCGACGTTCGCGGCGAGCACGCGTTCCCCGTGTCCGCCGCCCGGCGATCGGCGCGCGAGCTTGGACCGTCGCGGAAGAATCTCGGCGATCGCCCATTCGTCGTCCGCCGATGCGCGCTCGAGATGGACGTCGTCACCGACGGCGAGCTTGAGCGTTTGCGCCGCGGCGCTGATGGTATCTCGACGCAGCGATCCGTCTGCTCTGCGCCCGCTATTCGATTTCTTCAATCGGCCGCGCAGCGAGGCGTCGACCGTCTCGCCATCCTCGGTGCGAACTCGCCAGACTCCGCCGGTCCCGCTCAGCACCACACCGCTCACCGCAATCCGTGAGATCACGTGGCGTCGCTCTCGTCGCGCATGGCGTCCCACCAGCGACGTGCCCGCGTTCCGCCGGCGCGTTCCGCGATCAATTGATCGATGAGTGCCTTGACGTCGGCCAACGGATATTCGCCGAGCCTTGCCCGCGCGAGGGACTCGGTGGGAGCGCTCGCGAGGTAATCGCTCTCGAGATGGCCCTCGGGACTCTGGGCGCCGAGGCGCGACCATTTGACGAACAGGAAGAACGCCTGCCAGCGGCCCTCGGGATTGTCGGTTTCCTCGGCGAGGATCTCGACACTGTAGGAGAATCCGTCGCTCCCCTCGAACGCCGCCGGCCGATCGTGCACCGCCATGTAGCCGCCGATCGTCGACTCATCACCCTTCGAGTGATCGGGTGGCCGGTAGTGCGCGTGTGGCGTCACGATTTCTTCCGCCTGACCATTTCGCGCATGACGTTGCCGGTGATGAACGCGACATTGGCCGGTCGCTCGGCGAGCCGTCGCATGAGGTACGGATACCATTGCGTGCCGAACGGCACGTAGACGCGCATGCGATAGCCGTCGCGCACCAACTGCTCCTGCAGGTCGCGGCGAATTCCGTACAGCATCTGGAACTCGAACCGCCCCCGGTCGATCCCCTTCTCCGCCGCGAAGCGCTTTGCCTCGGTGATGATGGCGGGATCGTGTGTCGCGATGCCTGGATAGTTGCCCGACTCGAGCAAGGCATGCATGCACTTGACGTAGTTCGCGTCGACCTCGCGCTTCTCCGGGTAGGCGACGGCCGCGGGCTCTTTGTACGCCCCTTTACAGAGCCGGACGCGGCAGCGAAGCTGAATCGCCCGCTCGACGTCGGACCACGTGCGATACAAGTAGCTCTGCAACACGATGCCGACGTTCTGCTTGTACGTCGGGTACAGCCGCTCCTCGAACAAACGAAGCGTTCGCTCCGTGTAGGCGCTGGACTCCATGTCGAGCCGCACGAAGGTGTTGTACGCCTGGGCACGACCGAGCACGTCGTGCATGATGGCCACGCACAGATCCTCGGAGATGTCGAGGCCCATTGCCGTGAGCTTAACCGACACGTTGGCGTCGAGCCGCTCCTCGTGAATGCGGTCGAGAATTCGAAGGTACTCGGATTCGGCGGCACGGGCTTCACGTTCGTTCGACACACTCTCGCCGAGCAGATCGAGCGACGCGGTGATGCCTCGGGCGTTCAGCGTCCGAACGGCCGCGAGCGCATCGTCGAGGGCCTCGCCGGCCACGAATCGTTTCGCGAACCTCTTCGCGAATCCATTGTTCCGCACGAAGCGGAAGACTCGGGGCTGATTCGACAAATACAGCAATGTTGATCGGAGCATCAGTTGCGAACGACGTGCGTGCGAGCCGTCATCGGCTTGGTGATCCGCATGATCGGGAAATCGGAATGCGGTGCCAGGATGTTGTCGAAGAAGCTCCACTGCGCGAGACCATCCTCGCTTTGCGGCTCGAGCAGGTAGAAGACGAGAAGCCCGTACGGCTGCCCGGCGCGCACGAGATATGTCCCCGGCGAGAGCCGCTGCGTGGCGACGTCGTTCCACGCACCCTCGACAGCCTTCAGCATGCGTGACGTCTCGGATCGTCCGCGATCGATGACCGAATCCACGCGAAACGATTGTGCCGACACGGTGGCGCCGCCGTCCAATTGGTCGACCACGATGCCGTGGACCTTGAGAATCGGCAGAATGGCCTGCGCGGCCTTGGCGTCGAACGCGTATGCATAGGGGAGCGTGCTGGTCAACGTCGGCGTAAAGCTCGCCATGACGGGCATTCTCACGAGCTTGATCACCCCGGTACGTTGCCGTGCACCCATTCCCGGCTCGCGCTTGGTGCTGTCGGTCAGCGGCGTGATCACTTCCACGCGCACATCTTCGATGCGTGTCGTGTCCATGCGCGACTTGAGCGAGAGCGGTGGCGACGACCCAGGATTCCGCGCCCATGCCGCGACCTTTGCGTCGCCTTGTTTGCCGAGGTTCATGATCTCGGTCTTGTGCTCGGCGAGATACGAGAGCACTTCGCTCACGAAATCGTAGGTCGACGCGACCCGGCGCGCGAACGGGTCGTGCGAGAAGGCCTCGCTGAGAATGCCGATCCGATTGCGCAGGCCGTAATAGTTGGTGCCGTAGCGCGCGAGCGATTCGTAGGTCGAGAACGCCCAGCCGCTCGCCGGAATCGAGTCCGCGATGATCTGCTCGAGCGACGGCCCGCGTCCGCTCCCGAATGCGCCGCCCCGCCGGCCGCGTCCGGCCGCCGACGTGTCGGGCGGTGCACCACGCCCGGTGCCGCGCTGTCCGCGCGCTGCACCCGTGCGGCTGAAGTCGCCGTAATCGGTGACCTCGAACCCGTAGCGCGTGCGCATCCGCTCGCGAATCGCCGGAAGCATCGTCTTGGCCGCATATGGAACGACGTTCACCGCCGTGGGCGTGAGCGGCGGCGAATAGGTCAGCGCGTACCCGTGGATGCTTCCGTCCGTGGTATGGAGATCCATGAAGACGTCGGGATTCCACTGGTTGAGCATCGCCAGTGATCCGCGCGTCTCCGGTGCATCGGCATCGATGTAATCTCGGTTGAGATTCCACCCGGACGCGTTCTGCCGCGTACCGACGAGCTCCGGTCCGTTTTGGGCGCCGCGATTCCGTTCTTGGGGCCCGAACTTCTCGTTGCCGTCGGCGTTGTAGATGGGCTGAACGATCAGCACGATCGAATCCAGCACGTTCTTCTTCTTGTCGAACAAGAGGTCTCGTAGAAGCGATTGCATCGCTTCTTTGCCTTCGACCTCACCGGCGTGAATGTTCGCTTGGATATACGCGACCGGACGGTTGAGTCGCCGCGCCTCCGCGGGAGTCGAGATCAACGGTCGCGACGCGATCACATATGGGAGCTCGCGTCCCTCGACGGTCTTGGCGATCGATCCCGTGACGATCTTGGCGCCGACCGTCTTGAGCGAGTCGATGAAGGCGACGACGTCGTCGTAGTGCGACGTTTCGGTGAAGTTGGTTCGCTCGGCGCGGGTGAGTGGGCGCTTGCCGACGAAGCTCTGCAGCGTGTACCTGCTCTTTGCCGGAATCGAGTAATTGTCTGTTGACTGCTGGGCCGCCAACGGGCCGGCGCAGCTGAGGGCAACGAGCAGGACGACATGACGCATGAATTCCCCGGCCACTATGGAAAGGGGAATTGTACCAGATCAATCCGTCGTGCCGCTACTCTGACAGCTTGTTTCCTGGGCCGCTCGACCGCAGCACGAGCCCGCGTGCCCGCGTAGTCGCAGCGACGCTCGGATCGGCGCCGCGATCGATGTCGGCGCGTACGTTGCGCTGGAACATTGCGAACTCGGTGTCTTTGACTCTCGAGCGGGCCAGCTGGATGACCAGGGACGTTGCCGTCGCGATCGGCACTTCGCGGACGATGAGGTCCGTGAGCACGGCGAGCGGCATGGTCATGGGACGCTTGCCGGACGCGGCACGAAGCCGCGCCAAATCATTTTCGGAAACACCGGCCGCGAGCGCCGTCACCGCGGCCTTGATCTCGTCCGGCGTCGCGCTCGATCCGAGAACGCGTTTCGCCGAACCCATCTGCATGGACAATTGGCGAACGGCGACGATGATCTTCGGTCCGTCAGATCCCTTGGCCGCGCCCTCGAGCGCTTTGTCGACGAGTGGCGCGGTGGGGAGCTTCGCCGCGCGTGCCGAGTCGACGATCGCGTTGACGGCGATGAGCGTGGGCTTGTCGAGCCGCGCGCTGAGCCGCGGATCCTGCGCCACGGCCAGCGGAGCAACGAGCATGAGCGCGATCAATGTCCGCGCGACAATGCTCATTTTTGCTCTTGAACCACGATCGCCGAATTCGGCATTCCGTAGTCATAGTCGATGACGCGCGGCGCCGTTGGATCGGCGACCCACAAACTGTCATCGACGACGAAAGAGTAACGGTGGTGGCCGAGAGGAACCGGTGCGGTGACGGACCAAACGCCGCCACCCCGGTGCTGGGCTTGATACGCCGCGTGCGAGGCGTCCCAGCCGTTGAAATCTCCGACGACGGCAACCTTCTTGGCGTCGGGCGCGACGAGCACGAACTGCACGCGCTGCGACCGCGTCGCGGTCTCGGGCTTTGGGAAGAGCGCGCTGGCGATCGGCTTGGCCGCACGATGGAAATCCGCGCCGGCATGCAGCGCGCCGAGCACGGCGAAGGCCGCGACCGTTGCGGCGAGCATTCCCCACACGAGCGGCGTGACGGTTACGGTGCGCGGCGTGATCAGGCGCGACCACAGCCCAACGCGAGCGTGCCGCGGCAGACGACGTACGGCACGCATGATACGCGCGTCGAGCGCCCGTCCGACGGCGACGGGCACACGCAACTCGCGCGCTATCTGCTCCATGTCTTGTTCGGTCTCGTCACGCATCATACACCTCGCTCAGCAACTCGCGGAGGCGCTCGCAGGCACGCATGACCCGCATCTTCAGCGCCGATACTCCGACTCCCGTGAGCTGCGCCATCTCGTCGTATCCCATTTCCTCCACATACTTCAACAGAAACGCTTCCCGCTGATCGCCCCGCAACTGCTGAAGCGCGCGATCGATTTCCTCGCGCCACGCCGTGGTCCCCGCTGGATGCTCTTCCGCCGCACCAAGCAGCGCGGCCTCGTCGACGACGAACGTCCGTGACCGTCGTCCCCGACGCGCGCCGAGCGTTCGGCAGCGGTTGACGAGGATTCGAAACAACCAGGCGCCAAACCGCTCCGGATCCTCGCATCGAGCCAGCGACCGATAGGCGCGAATGAAAGCATCCTGCAGGGCTTCCTCGGCGTCCTCCCGATTGCCAAGCATGTGGAAGGCGTACCGCGCATACCGGTCGCGATACCGCTCGACCAGAGTGCTGAAAGCCTCCACATCCCCGCGCAGCACGCGGGCAACGACTACGGCGTCCGAGCTACCAGCTTCCACAGAGGACAGACCTAGGGAGATGGGTGGGGGTCACATGATATGACGTCGGCGGAACTCTGGACTCGTGCACCCGGGTCCGGAAGGTCCACCAGTTCTACCGCTCGAGCGGATAAAAGCTCCTTCGGCCGGCCGCCATATCCAGCAGCAGCGGCGCCGGCGCAAACCGCGAGGGGAAACGCGCGTTCAGGTCCTCCAATCGTTCTACGATCTTCTCGACGGACTCGCTGTCGATGTAACGGAAGGGGCCGCCGCGGAACGGCGGGAAACCAATTCCGAACACCGCGCCGATGTCGCCATCGCGGGCCGACCGCAAGATGCCTTCCCCGAGGCAGAGCGCCGCCTCGTTGACCATGGCGAGAACACAACGTTCCGTGATCTCCTCCGGCAATACCTGGCGGCGCTCGCCGCCGATCACTTCGTATATGCTGTCGTCGACGCGGCCTTTCTGGCCCGCACCGTCGTATCTGTAGAAGCCATTCTTGCCTTTACGCCCGGTGCGGCCAGCGGCAACGACGCGGCGCATGGCCTCCGAAGGTGCCATGCGATCCCCGAACGCGTCGACGAGCACCAGGCCGACCTTACCGCCGACATCGATTCCGACCTCGTCGAGCAGCGTGATGGGCCCCACCGGGAACCCGAATTCGACCAGGGCGTTGTCCACCGCTTCGATCGACGCGCCCGCATCGAGGAGCCGACCCGCTTCGTTCATGTACGCCGACAACGTGCGCGTCGTGTAGAAGCCCGGCCCGTCGTTCACGACGATGACCGTCTTACCAAGCTTCTTGCCATACGCCACGGCCGACACGGTGGCCTCGGCCGACGTCGCCGGCGTCACGATCACTTCGAGCAGCGGCATCCGATGCACCGGCGAGAAGAAGTGCATCCCAAGGACTCGCTCCGGGTGTTGCGCCACCTCGGCGATGCGGGCGATTGGAATCGTGCTCGTGTTCGACGCATACACCGCGGTGCTGTCGATGATGGGCTCGATCTCCTCCAGCACGCGATGCTTGAGCGCCAGATCCTCGAACACCGCCTCGATGACGAGATCGACCGACTCGAAGCCCGAGTAATCGATCGTTCCGCCGACGAGACTCATGTAATCCTGGAATTGCTGCTTCGTGATCTGCCGTCGAGTGAGGCGCTCCTGCAAGACCCCGTGGATCGACGCGAGACCCTTGCCGATGCGCGCCGTGTCGGTGTCCTTGAACCGAACCAGCGTCTCCTGCTGCACCGCGATCGATGCGATGCCGGCGCCCATAAAGCCGGCGCCGAGCACGCCCAGCTTGTGAACGTCGCGGGGGGCGGGCGCCGGCGGGTCGACACCGAGATCCTTCTTGAGCGCGTTGCTGGCGAAGAAGATGAACACGAGCTGCCGCGACACGTCGGTCACGGCCATTTCGCCGAAGAGACGCGCTTCCTCGCGCAATCCTTCCTCGAACCCGCGGGTGTATCCGGCTTGAATCGCGGCGAGCGCCGCGAGGGGCGCCGGATAATGGCCGTGGGTCTTCTCCATCACGCTTTCGCGTGCCTTCTTGAACACCACGCCGCGGCCAATGGGATTCTGCTCGAGCAGGAGGCTCGTCGCGCCGCGGCTTCGCCGGGGCGACGGCTTGAGCGTTCCGTTGCCGAGACCGCGAGCGCGGTCGAGCGCGGTCTCGAAGAGGATCGCCGGATGCACCATCTCATCCACGAGCCCCATTTGGAGCGCCCGCTTCGCGCGCATGCTGCGGCCGGTGAGAATCATGTCCAGCGCGGCCTGCAACCCCACTCGCCGCGGCAATCGCTGCGTCCCGCCGATTCCGGGGATGAGCCCGAGCTGCACCTCGGGCTGTCCGAGCGTCGTTTTCGGATGATCGGTGCAGATGCGATAACGGCACGCCAGCGCCACCTCGAGCCCGCCGCCCAAACACGCCCCGTGGATGGCGGCGACGACCGGAGCGCGCAGCTTCTCCAAGCGATCGAGCAGATCCTGGCCCATCCGGCTTGTTCGCTCGGCCTCGGCGGCGGACGTGATCTCGAGGAATTGCTCGATGTCCGCTCCGGCGATGAAGCTGTCCGCTTTTCCGGAGATCAGGAGAACCGCTTTGATGAGAGTATCCTCATTGACGCGGAGCAGCATGCCCTCGAACTCGCCGATGAGCGACGCCGAAAGTGTGTTGAGCGTGGCGCCCGGGCGATCCATGGTGACGACGAGCACGTCATCGAGGATCTCCGACCTGAGCGTCTGTCCGGCCGACGAACGCGTTGCCGTCTGTGTGTCCGTCATGCGCGCTCGATGACCATGGCGTGCCCCATTCCGCCGGCGGCGCAGACGGTCATCAGACCGAACTGCCCGCCGCGCCGTACCAGCTCGTTCGTCAACGTCGTGAGAATACGCGCGCCAGTTGCGCCGAACGGATGACCGATCGCGATCGAACCGCCCATCACGTTGAGCTTGGATCGATCGACCTCGCCCACCGGGCTCACGAAACCGGCGCGATCCGCCCATTCTCGAGACACGAATCCCGCAAGGTTGCACAAGACCTGCGCCGCGAATGCCTCATGCATCTCGATCAGATCGATGTCGCCGAGGGCAAGACCGGCACGTTTGAGCGCGACCGGCGCCGCGAGCACGGGCCCCATCAGGAGCTGCTCGCCCGGATCGAGCGCGGCATACGAGTACGATCGAATGAACGCCAGCGGCGCGTAGCCGAGCATCGCGGCGCGCTCCTCGCTCATGAGTAACACGGCACTCGCGCCGTCGGTGAGCGGCGATGAATTGCCGGCCGTCACCGTTCCATACCGCCGATCGAAGACGGGCTTGAGACCGCGAAGCTGCTCGATCGACGTGTCGGTGCGAATGCCGTTGTCACTCGCCAATGTCGTCTCGTAACGCGGCGGCACGTACACCGGCATGATCTCGGCCGTCAAACGCCCGTCGTCGGTGCCGACCGCCGCCAACCGATGCGAGCGGAGTGCGAACTGGTCCTGCTCCTCGCGCGGAATGTGGTTGATCTTCGCCATCTTCTCGGCCGACTGCCCCATCGTCTCACCGGTCGACGGCTCGGCGATCGCCGGCGTGATCGGCACGAAGTCGCGGGGACGAATGGAGCTGGCGACGCGAAGCTGCTGCGACGGCCCTTTCGCGCGCGAGAACGCGACGAGCTTCTCGGACATCGTGCGCGAATGCAGGATCGGCACGTTGGACAACGACTCCGCCCCGCCGGCGATGATCACGTCGTGGTGGCCGAGCACGATCTGATCGGCTGCGTCGGTAATGGCTTGGTTGGCCGACGCGCAGGCGCGGCTCACGGTGTACGCCTCGCATCCTTTGGCGAGCATCGGCAGCAGCGAGACTTCACGCGCGATGTTCGGCGCGACGACTGATGGGACGACGGTGCCGTACACGATCGCTTCGACGAGGTCTCCGTCGAGGTTCGTTCGTTGCACCAACTCGGCGACACATCGCTTTCCGAGCTCGATGGCCGTCATGTCCTTGAACGCGGTGCCCGCGCGGGCGAATGGAGTCCGCACTCCGGCGATGATCGCGACACGTCGTCCGGGCGCGCCAAGTGGAGACATGAATGGAAACTGGCAGGGTTTGGTGTGGACGGGCTAGGGGCTTCGTAACGGGCAAGCGGACGATCGGCTTACTATTCATCCGATGAATGACGCGATGAGCCGGCGCGGCCAGGCGCTCACGATGTTGGCGAGCCGACAGTTCGAGCTACTCGTCATCGGCGGGGGCATCACGGGATGCGGCATCGCGCGCGACGCGGCCCTGCGCGGGCTCTCGGTCGCACTCGTCGAAAAGAACGACTTCGCGAGCGGCACGTCGAGTCGGTCGTCGCGGTTGATCCACGGCGGCGTTCGCTACCTCGAGCATGCGCAGCTCCATCTGGTCTTCGAGTCGAGCGCTGAGCGACGACGATTGCTGCGCCTTGCGCCGCACTTGGTTCACCCGCTGGAATTCACCTGGCCGGTGTACTCGGATTCGCGCATCCGGCGCTGGAAGCTCGGCGCGGGTCTCATGCTGTACGACGCGCTGTCGCTGTTCCGCAACGTCGGTCGTCACCGCCGGTTGAGCGCCCGCGGTGTGCTCGAGCGCGAACCGATGCTCAAACGCGAGGGCCTGCTGGGCGGTGCGCGATACTACGATGCGGCAACGAATGACGCCCGGCTCGCGCTCGCCAACGCAATCGGCGCGACGGAGGCCGGCGGCGTGGCGATCAACCACGCGGCGGTCACGGCGCTGATCGCCACGGACGGCCGCGTTGCCGGCGCAACGGTTCGTGATTCCCTCACCGGCGCGTCGGTGGACGTGCACGCCCGCGTCGTGGTGAACGCGACCGGGCCGTGGAGCGACGAGCTGCGCCGCCTCAACGGCGAAGGCGGACCGATGGTGCGCGGCAGCAAAGGCGCGCACATCGCCGTGGCGCGCGAGCGTATTGGCAACAACAACGCGCTGACTCTGCTCTCGCCGGTCGACGGCCGGGTTCTGTTTATCCTCCCGGCCGATGCGCACACCATCATAGGGACGACCGATAGCTACACGTCGGCGTCGCCCGACGACGTTCGCGCGACCAACGAGGACGTGGCGTATCTGCTCGCGGCGGCGAACTCCTTCTTTCCGTCGGCCAATCTCACTCAGGGCGATGTCATGAGCGCTTGGGCCGGCATTCGCCCGCTCTTGCCGGTGGCAGGCGACACACCCGGCGCGGTTTCGCGCGAACACGCGGTCGTCACGAGCGCGAGCGGCCTGGTGTCGATCACCGGCGGCAAGCTGACGACGTATCGCGTCATGGCGGCAGACGTCATGAGAGCCGTACTCGCCGCGCTGCAGTTGCCCGCCGGTCGCGATCGAACCAAGTCGCTTTCCCTTCCCGGTGGAGATTTCATCTCGCTCGACGCGCTCGTCGCGGAAGCGACGCAGGCTACCAACGATTCGGCGATCGCGCGGCACCTCGTTACGGCGTACGGTACGCGATGGACCCGCGTGTGGAGCGAGATTACTCAGGCTGGCGGCGCCATCATTGTCGCGGAGGGACTTCCGTACACGATGGGCGAGTTGCGCTACTGTGTGCGCGCCGAGATGGCGTGCACGCTTGGCGATCTGCTCATCCGACGAACGCGGATCGCGTACGAAAGCCGCGATCATGGACGCGCCGCCGCGGAGAGAACCGCGACCGAGTTGTCGGCGCTCTTCGGCTGGGACGCCGCGGGACGTTTGGATGCGATTTGCGCGTACCAAGACGAGGTCGATCGAGTGTTCGCGGTCGACGCGTAGCGTCGATGGCGTCGTTCAGTCGCCGCGCATCGATCAATTGGTCCGCAGGCAAGATTCTTTACACCCCTCCCCGCCGATGGTAATAATTCTTCGCTCAGGGGCAGCCTGCCACCGACGTCAAAAGCGCTAAACTATTGAATGGCAATCTGTTAGGAGTTTGGCACGGCGACCCAGCCGGGATGGAGCAGGCGGTAAGAATCTTGTTCCTCGGCGGCCCGAGGAGCGACCCATCCGACGGCCTTTGCTCGCCGATCATGGTGACTAGGTGACGGTAGGGGACGTCTGGCATACGTCACGGCAGCATTCGAGCGAGTCAACGCTCGCCAGTCTGCGCGGCCACCAGTCCTACCCATGCCATGAGGTCCGGTTGACCGAAGTTGACGTCGGCGTTCAGGATGCGGAGCTATTCGAGGAGGGTTTTGGATTCGAGAACGTCGTGGGCGAGAGCCCGGCGCTTCGCGAAGCCGTTCGACTCGCCACTCGAGTCGCCGCCGCCCGACGCACCACGGTCCTGCTCATCGGTGAAACCGGAACGGGCAAGGAGTTGTTCGCGCGCGGAATTCACTACGCGAGCAACTCGGCGAGCGAGCCATTCGTCGCGATCAATTGTGCCGCGATTCCCGATTCGCTCCTCGAATCCGAGCTGTTCGGTCACGAGCGCGGCGCGTTCACCGGGGCGCACGCGCGAAAGCAGGGACTGCTCGAATTGGCCGGATCGGGATCGCTCTTTCTCGACGAGATCCACCATCTCCCGCAAATGCTTCAGCCAAAGCTGCTGCGGGCGCTCGAGTCACGGCGGGTCCGTCCGCTGGGCGGACTCGTCGAGATTCCCATTGACTGTCGAATCATTGCCGCCGCGAACCCGTTGCTCGAACAGGTGGTGACCAGCGGTGAGTTCCGCGAAGATCTCTACTACCGGCTCAACGTCTTCTCGCTGACGCTCCCGCCGCTACGCGAACGTCCCGGCGACATCGAAGTGACCGCGCGCCATTTCCTCGCGCACGAGACGCGCGATCACCAACGTCCGAAGACCTTTTCCGATGACGCGATCGCGGCACTGCTGGTGCACCGGTGGCCCGGCAATGTGCGCGAGCTCAAGAACGTCGTGGAGCGTGCGGCCATCCTGTGCGCCGATTCTCCCGTTGTGCGCGCCGAGCACCTGATGATTCAGCGTCGGTCGCCGCATCCGCCGGCCAGCGGTAATGTCGACGCTGATTCCGTCGGCGAAATTCGAATTCCTCGCGCCGGAAAACTGCTCGAGGATATCGAACGCGAGGCCGTCGCCTTGACGCTGCAGCTGACGGACGGAAATCAGGCCGCGGCCGCGCGACTCCTCGGCATCTCGCGACCCACGCTCGCCAAGAAAAAAATGCCGCGACGCTAGAGATCGATCTCTTCGACGTCGTGAATGGTCTTGAGTCTCACGATCCGCAGCTGGCGCACCAACGTGGGGAGCCTCAAGAAAGCGACCTCACCAACGGCCTTGCCGAGGAGCGCGCGGCCGATCGGCGACGCCATGGTCACGTGGCCTTCCTCGAACTCGATGGCGTCCCCGAAGACGAGATAGTAGGTCTCTTTCTCGCCAGTCTTCTCGTCTTCGACGATGGCCTTGGAGCCGAGCCCGATGCGGTCGGTGGGAATCTGGCTTGGATCGATAGACGACAGTTTGCTCAGGCGTTGGCGTAGGTGACCCAGCCGCGCCTGAACGAACTGCTGTCGCTCCAGCGCCGCCTTGTACTCGCTATTCTCGCGTAGATCGCCGAGCTCGACAGCCTTCCGGATCTCTTGGGGAAGGGTGACGTTCAGCTCGTACTGTAGCTTTTCGACTTCTTCTCCGAGTTTTTGCTTCAGCGCTTCGATCATAGACCATGCAACTTTTCGCGAGGACAAAACTTGAGCGCCCGGCCGGAGGGGCCGGGCGCCATCGACACCGTGAAGTTATCCCCCGGGTATAGCCGTGGCAAAGGGTAGGCCGCGCAGGCACAGCAGTGGACCGACGGCGATCGACGTCATGGCCGGAGCCTCATGAGCATCGAACGATTCGACGACGTGGTGCGTCTCCGCCTCCAAAGCGCCGCCGGACGCGCGATCGGATTGGGCGTGAGCGCGTACGTGATTCGCGGCGTCATGATCGACACCGGGTTTCACTTGGAGCGTGCCACGGTGATCGAGGCGGTTCGCTCGCTCAACATTCGCGGCGTGATTGTGACGCATTGGCATGAGGACCACGCCGGGAACGTCGCGGTGCTGGCCGAGCTCGGCGTTCCAATGGTCATGCGATCGGATACCGAGGCCACGCTGCGCCGGCGACCGGCCATCCAGCTCTACCGGCGCGTGTTTTGGGGCCACCCGCCGGCGCTGTCGGCGGCGCTCGCGCGATTCGATCCATCGGGACTGGAGCTTGTTCACACGCCCGGGCACTCGCCGGACCATCAGATCGTGTGGGATCCTGAAACGCGAACCCTATTCTCGGGCGACCTGTGGCTTGGCATTCGTGCGCGCGTGCTGCATTCCACCGAGGATCCGTACGTCTTGCTCGACAGCTTGCGCCGCGCGAGCGCACTCGAGCCCACGCGCATGTTCGATGCGCATCGCGGCCTCGTCGAGCGTCCGGTTGCCGCGCTCGATGCCAAAGTCGCATGGCTTGGCGAAACGTTGGGAGAGATCGAGCGTCGCGTGACCGAGGGTTGGAGCGACCGCGCGATCGTCAGGCGCGTGCTCGGCGGCGAAGAGATCGCCGCCGTCGTATCGCTCGGGGATTACGCGCGACGGAACCTCGTTCGCGCGGTCAGACGCAGCCTCTCGACTCGGGCGTCGTCAGCGATGCATCGGTAGCGTGGCGTCGGCGTGCTCGGCGTCGGCCGGCCCCGAACCGGCGCGCTCGAACTCCGTCCGTAAGAGGTTCATCATCTCGTCGCGGCGGTCGTACAGCCGCCGCAGCGGACGCTTGGCGTGTCGCGCGTGCGCGTACGACGTGAGCAACGGCAACGCGACCGTCGAATCGAGGTAGCAAACGACGGCGTCGGGAAGACGATCCGGGTCGATCTTTCCCCAGCTGACCGCCTCGGCCGGTGTCGCGCCTGAGAGGCCACCGGTGTCGGGACGCGCGTCGGTGATCTGCAGGAAATAGTCGTGTCCCTTCTCGTCGATGCCGAGGACTTCTTGAATCTGCGGCTCTGTCTGCAGCATGAAGTTCTTGGGGCTGCCGCCGCCGCAGATGAGAACACCCGATCGCCCGCCGCCGCGTTTTGCGGAGAGCACAATGGACGCCGTCTCGTTGACGTCGAGGTTCGGATCGATCGTGCAGCGATTTCCCTCGAGCGCGAGCGCGGCGACGTTCATGCCGATCGACGAGTCGCCGGGTGACGACGTGTAGATCGGCACGCCCGCTTGGTACGCCGCCGAGAGAAGCGACTTCTGTCCGATGCCGAGTGTACGCTCGCGCTCGCGAACGTATTTGCCGCAGAGGTTGTGGAATTCCGCGCTCGACATCGGGCGCTGGAATTCCGCACCCTGGATCACTTTGCGAAAGAACGCGTCGGTCGAGAGCAGCACGTCATAATCAAAGAAGATGTCGTAGATGCGAACGACGCCTTCCTCGCGCAGCACGACGTCGGATTCCTGCGGATTGCCGCGGTGCATTGCGAGCCCGAGTCCGAAGTGCGTGTCGTGGTAGAGATTCGCGCCGGTGGAGATGATCCAGTCCACGAACCCGCTCTCGATGAGCGGAATGAGCGCGGCCATGCCGAGTCCGGCCGGCGTGAGCGCGCCGGTGAGCGTGAGCCCGATTGTGACGTCGGGCTCGAGCATCTTGCGGGTGAACAGCGTACACGCCTCGCGCAATCGTGCGGCGTTGTAGGCGAGGAACGCGTTGTCGATCAGATCGGCGACGTTCTCCGTTCCGTCGATCGGCCGCGGGTCGATGCGCGGGCCGCGCAGATACTTGCTGCCTTCGTGTGCCGTGTGTTGAACGCCGCCGCGCTCGCGTTCCTCCGCCGCGCGTTTTTGCGACGCCTTGCTGGATTTCTTGCTGGATAGCTTCTTGGCCGAGCTTGTTGGTTTGCGCTTGGACATGTCCGTGTGAATGAGTGCTTACCCCTGCTGAGACTCCCACGCCTGAATCACAGCGTGCGCCGCTTCCTTCGGATCGTCAGTCAGCAGAATGAGGTCGAGATCGCCTGGCGAGATCTTCGCTTCACCAAGCACGCGCGACTGAATCCAGCGAATGAGTCCCGCCCAATAGTGTCGGCCGAACATGATCACGGGGAACTGGTAGATCTTTCCCGTCTGAATGAGCGTGAGCGCCTCGAACGCTTCGTCGAGCGTGCCGAATCCGCCAGGGAAGATGATGAAGGCGTTCGAGTATTTGATGAACATCGTCTTCCGCACGAAGAAATAGCGGAAGTTGACGAGCGTATCGACGTACGGGTTTGCGCCCTGCTCGAAGGGAAGCTCGATGTTGCATCCGATCGACTGTCCGCCGCCGGCCTTGGCGCCTTTGTTGGCGGCCTCCATGATGCCCGGACCGGCGCCGGTGATGATCGCGAAGCCGGCCTCGGCGAGCAGGCGCGCGACTTCCTGTGCGGCTTGATATTGCGGATCGTCGGGATGCGTTCGGGCAGAACCGAAGATCGAAACGCCGCGTTTGATTGGCGCGAGGTTGTCGAATCCTTCGATGAACTCGCCCATGATGCGGAGGACGCGCCATGGATCTGTGCGCGTGAAATCGTCGCGGTCGCCGCCCGACTGGAGGAGCTTTTCGTCTTCCGTGACCGGAAGATTCACGCTGCGAATGGCGTCGTCGACGATGCGCGCCGCGCCGGCCGAGCGCGCCGGCTGGGCTTCTGACGGTGGAGTCCGGCCCGCGGCGCGGTGACCGGCTTCGGTGCGCTCGCGGAGGCCTTCCTGCGCGGTGAGCGTTGCTGCGGCGAGCATTTGCGGACTGCTTTTCTTTCCGCTCGCGGTTCGCGGCGACTTCGTTTGGGCGGCGCGCGGCGCCTTGGGCTTTGCCACGCGCTTTCGAGGTTCTGGCATGCGTTGAGTTTATGGGGTTGAGGCAGGAGTGCACAGAGGCGAGCTTCCGATATCCGTTCGCCCACGTGCGACAAGCAGAGGCCTTTGTCCGTCGTTATTCTCCTCGCCGATGGCGCGCGTCCCGATACGTTGGACGCAGCGCTGGCCAGCGGAGCCCTCCCTGCGCTCGCGCAGTTGCGCGATGAGGGCGGGTTGCACGCGGTCACGTCGTGCTTTCCATCGGTGACGGGGCCGGCGTACGCACCGTTTCTCATGGGGCGCTTTCCGGGACCCGTTGGTCTCCCGGGACTGCGTTGGTTCGATCGAGCACGAGAGGCGTGTCGCTTTCCCGATTACACGAGGAGTTACGTCGGCTACCAGATCGGCGCGGTGAATCGCGACATCGCAGCCAACGCTCCGACGATCTTCGAGCTCTGCGAGTCGAGCGTTGGAGCGCTCAACGTCATCGGGCGCGGCCTCGCGAAGCGCGATCGCATCGGCTCGCTGACGCTGCGGTCAGCTTTTCGTGGGGCGCGCATTCACTTCACGGGGAACGTTGCCGGGTGGTTGCAGATCGATCACGACGTCGCGGATGCCGTGGTGCGCCGGGTGCGACGCGACGCGCCCGAATTCGTCTTTGCCGCGCTCACCGGCGTCGACAAGGTCTCGCACGCTCGAGGACACGAATCGCCGATGGTGGCGGGCGCGCTCCGCATCGTGGATGACGCCGCCGCACGCATTCGTGCCGACGCGGAGCGCGACGGCCGCTGGAAGGCGATGTCGCTCTGGATCGTGAGCGATCACGGCCATTCGCGCGTCACGGCACACGAGGATCTCGTCCGGCTCGTCGAGGCGGCGGGGTGGCGCACCGTATCGCATCCGTGGGTCATCACGATGGCGCCGGACGTTGCCGTGATGGTAAGCGGCAACGCCATGGCGCATCTCTATCTCGACGTCCGGTCTCGTGCGCCGTTCACGGGTCGACTCGACGAGCGCTGGATGCCGCTCGTGGAGTCGCTGCTCGCGCGGCCGTCCGTAGATTTACTTCTCGTGCGTCGGAGCGACGGAGCATTGGTCCGGACTTCGTCGCGCGGCAGCGCGGCGATATCGATGGACGAGCGTGGCTATCATTACACGCGCGAGTCGGGTGACCCGCTCGGCATTGGTCGCGACTTGTGCGGTGCCTCTTCCGACGCCTCGTACGAGGCGACGATCGCGACGGATTACCCGGATGGCGTCGTGCAGATCGCGCATCTCGCGAGCGCGCCTCGCTCGGGCGAGATCATCCTGTCGGCGGCGCGCGACTGGGATTTTCGGGCGCGGTACGAGCCGATCCCGCATGTGAGCTCCCACGGGGCGTTGCACCGCGAGCACATGTTGGTCCCGCTGCTGCTGAATCGGCCGGCGACAGGGCGGCCACGTCGGACCGTGGACGTCATGCCGAGCGCGCTCGTCGCGCTCGGGAAGCCGGTACCGCGCGGACTCGATGGGACGTCGTTTTTCTAACGTTGTGACGACGCAGTATCATCCATAGATGGCTTCCTGGCTCGGACTTGGTGCGGCGCTCGCGTGGCGCGGCCTGCGAAATCCCAAAACCGGTCTCGCGTTGGTGCGCACCGGTTGGCGCTTTCGTTCGCGTGGTTGGTATCGACGCTTTCCGTTTCTGCCGCTGCCGGCGCCGGACTACTTTCGCTGGCGCATGTACACGGCGTACGGGGACGCTCACGTCGTGCCGCCGGCCGACGACGTCGTCCGGTATGCTCGGTGGGCAGCGCGAAAACCGTGACTGGTACGCTGCCGCTCCGAGAGCAACTCGAGACGCTGCTCAAAGCGCAGGCGTACGGACTCGGCTTCGATCTCGTGGGGATCACGACGCTCGGGCCGGCGACGACGGCCGCGGCGTTCGACGATTGGGTCGCGCGTGGATTTGCCGGCGAGATGTCGTACTTGCCGCGCAATGCCGACAAGCGTCGCGACTCGCGACTCCCCTTCCAGGGCGCCACGACCGCGATCGTCGTCGCGATGAATTATGGCGGCGCCGAGCCGCCGGGACCGGTCGCACGTTACGCGCGTGGTGACGATTACCACGACGTGATGCTCGAGCGTCTCACGCAATTGCATCGATGGATCGAGGAGCGCGCGGGCCGTCGTGTGGCGGGAAAGCCGTACGTCGACACGGGGCCATTGTTGGAGCGCGATCTGGCGCGCCGTGCCGGGCTCGGATGGTTCGGCAAGAACACGATGTTGATCAATCCGCGCGCGGGCTCGTTCTTCTTTCTCGGATCGTTGCTCGTCGATCTCGATCTCCAGGCAGACCCCCCGTTCGAGACGGATCACTGCGGCACGTGTCGTCGCTGTCTCGACGCGTGTCCAACGGGCGCGCTCGCCGAGGCGCGCGTGCTCGACGCGACGAAGTGCATCGCGTATCTCACGATCGAGATCAAGGGCGACATCCCGACCGAGTTGCGGCCGCAGATCGGGGAGCTCGTGTACGGGTGCGACATCTGCCAGGAGGTGTGTCCGTGGAATGAGAAGTTCGCGATGCCGCTGCGTGAGGACTCGTTCCGGCCGCGCGAGGCAGTCGCAGGCAAGAATGCGGGAACCCTAGCCCGTGAGCTATTAGCGATGTCAGATGAGGACTTCAAAACAGCGTTCAAGAGCTCGCCGATGAAACGTGCAAAGCTGCGCGGGCTGAAACGCAACGCCGCCGTGGTACTCGGCAACATCCAAACGCCGGAGAATGTGCCATCGCTCATTGCGGTGCTGTCTGACGCAGACCCGTTGGTGCGCGTGCATGCGGCGTGGGCATTGGCTCGCATCGGTTCGGCGGACGCCTTGGCTGCCTTGCGTTCGCGCGTGGGCGAGGAGGATGCGAGGTAAGCGTGCGGTCCGGCGCCTGGCCCCCGGCCGCGGGATTGACATAGTCTGTCTATGCTATTACATAGATTCCCTATGTCATCCCTCGCCCGCATCGAGCACGAGCCCATCCCGCCGGGGACGCTCGACATGATCATCCTCAAGACCCTCGCCGCGCCCGGCCTCGAGCTGCACGGCTTCGAGATCGCCGAAGCCATCCAGCGTACCTCGCGCGACGTGCTGCGGGTCGAGGAAGGCTCGCTCTATCCGGCTCTGCAACGTATGCTCGTCAAGGGGTGGGTCTCCGATGAATGGGGCCGCACGGCCGACAACCGCCGCGCGCGTTACTATCGCATCGCCGCCGCCGGCAAACGCCAACTCGAGCGCGAGATCGCGTCGTACCGCCGCGTGTCGCAAGCGATCGCGCTGATTCTCCAACCCGGCTGAGGGACACGTCATGTCGCTCCGCGAATTGTGGCTCCGCGTCACGTATCCACTGCGGAAGGCCCGCCTCCACCGCGATCTACGCGAGGAGATGGATCTACACATCGCGCTGAGGGCCGATCAGCTCGCAGAAAGCGGATGGTCGCACGCCGACGCCGATGTGGCGGCGCGGCGCCGCTTCGGCAACCAGTCGCGCATCGCCGCCGCGTCGCGTGACGCGTGGGGTTGGAATTGGCTCGACGGCCTCGCGCAGGACACGCGCTACATCCTGCGTCAGCTTCGCCGGACACCGGGCTTTGCGTTCGTCGTGTGCGCCACAATCGCGCTCGGTATCGCCATCAACGCCACGGCGTTCACCTTCTACGACGCGATCGTGCTCAAGCCGCTGCCCGTCGAGAATCCGGCAGACGTCGTGCGCGTCGTGCGCGACGGCAACGCGTTCGGCTTCGAGTTGCTCCCCCATACCGCGTACGAGGAACTGCGTCGCGATGCGCACAGCTTGCAGTCGGTCGTGGCAACGACGGGCCCCGTGAGTTTCGCGGCGGTGTTGCCCGGGCATGCCGCCAACGATCCGCGCGTCGTCAGCGCCCGATTCGTGACGCCGGAGTTTGCGCGCATGCTCGGCGTGCGTGCGCACATTGGCCGCTGGTTCGATCCGTCGGACGACAACGGCGTCGTGCTCGATCACGCGTTCTGGACGCGTGAGTTTGCCGCCGATCCCTCGGTGGTTGGACGCTACGTTCGCTTCGGTAGCGTCACGCTGCCCATTCTCGGCGTTGCGCCCGCGGAGTTCGCCGGCACCGGCATGCCGGCGGTGGCTCCGGATATTTGGTTGCCGGCGTCGACGCTCACATCGATTACCAAGAGCGACTGGCGAAACGATGGCCGCTCGCACTGGCAAGTGCTCGGCAGAATGGTGGCGGCGACGCAGCTCGCGTCTGCCAACGCCGAGCTGGCGGTGCTGCGCCGATCCATTCCCGATAGCGTCGGCAAGCCACTGCCGCTCGTCGCGCGCAAAGCGACGTTCTTTCAAACCGATACGGGCGAGTTCGAGGTGTTTCAACAGGCGAGCGTGGTGTTCCTCGCGGCGCTCGTGCTCATGCTCGGCATCGCCGTCGTCAACCTGGTCAATCTCTTCGCGGCGCGAAACGCGTCGCGCGAGGGCGAAGTAACGGTGCGGCTCGCCCTCGGCGCGAATCGTCCTCGCATCGCGCGGCAGCTCGCGAGCGAAAGTGTGCTTCTCGCGCTCGCCGGCGGAGTGCTGGGTCTCGCCGCGTCGCGCATCCTTGCGTCATGGCTCGAGCGCTGGATGACGACCACGATGAGCTCAATCAGCGGCGGCATCGTCGGTATCTCACTCGATCTCACGACCGACTGGCGCATCGCGCTGTACACTGTCGTCTTGTCCATCGGCATCGGCTTGGTCGTCGGTCTCTGGCCCGCGCTGCGCGCGTCTCGTGCCGACATCAATGCGGCGCTTCGCCAGGGTGTGACGGCAACGGCGGGATCGGCCGCCTGGGGAAAGCGCAACGTGCTGCTCGGCGTGCAGATCGCGAGCTGCACCGTGCTGCTCACTGCGGCCGGAGCACTCCTCGGAGGTTTGCGCCTCTCGCACGGCATCGACCCGCGCTTCGACGCCGATCATATCCTCGTCGTCGACCTGCCGGATGACGCGCCGATGGCGGACCGCGCGGCGTTTCGCGCCGACATCGCGCGGCGCTTGAGCGCGCTCGCCGGCGTGCGTGCGGTCGCATGGACGCAGCGCGTGCCATTCGGTGGAACGCATCTTCGCACGGCGAACCGGGGGCAAAGCCGCGTCGTGCTGTCTCTGGATGACGTATCCGAATCGTACTTCGATGTCATGGGCATTCCTCTCGTGCGCGGCCGAACATTCACCACAGAGGAGGTCGAGCGCGGAGCGCCGGTTATGCTCGTGAGTGAATCCGCGGCTCGCGACCGCTGGCCTGCGGGGGATGCCATCGGCCGCAGCGTGCCGCCGAACGATCCATTCAGTGGCCCGGACACGACGAAGGCATACACTGTCATCGGCATCGTGCCGGACATTCGGAGTCAGTTTCTCTCGCGCATGAATGGTCCATCCATCTACTACCCGTATGGACTGCACGAGCAACGCGGCTCATTCATGGTGCGAACGCGCGGTGTACCGACCGCGGTGGTGAACGACGTTCGCGCCGCGATCGCGTCCGTATCCCCGACGCTCGCCAACCGGACGCACGTGCTGACGATGCAGGACGGGCCCATGGCGTTGCAACGCTTGATGGCGCAAGTACCGGCGACGATCGCGCTCGGTCTCGCGCTCGCCGGATTGCTTCTCGCATCGGTCGGCGTCTACGGAGTGATCTCGCAACTTGTCACCCGGCGCACGCGCGAGATCGCCATCCATCTCGCGATGGGCGCGCCCGGAGGGCGCGTCATTCGGATGATCGCGGCGAAGACCTTGCGGCCGGTGGCATGGGGCTTGGGAGCGGGCGGAGTCCTGGCTGTCGGCGTGTCGCTGCTGCTTCGGTCACTCATCGCGACCGGCGACGCGCCGGATCTGACGTTCGGCGCCGGCGCATTCAACCCCGTCGTCTATGCGGGAGTCGCTGCGGTGTTGGCGATCGTCGTCATCGCTGCGTTCGTCTCGCCGGCACGGCGCGCGTTCGCCGTCAACCTCGTCGGCGTGCTGCGAGCCGAATAGGGGCGATCGGAATGCGACGAAGCAGACGTCATCGCGGCGCCGTCGCGTGAATCCTCGACGCTGTCCAGTGCGTGATGATCTCGAGCGGCGCCTCCCCCGATGACTCGCTGCGTATGAGAAGTAGTCGCCCGTCGGACGCGGCATCCAGATCGATAATGTCGTCCGGGGCCCCGGCCACGGGGGCCGGCCGGCCGATACGCATCGTCGGGTTCTGGTCGACCGTCACCGACACGAGGTGTCCGCCTGCGTCGGCGAAGTAGATCCCCTTGCCCGAGCGGCTCCATGCGAGCGGCGCGCGATGCGCGGTAGGGTCGAGACGCACCCCGTCCTGCGAGACCTGCCAGCGCGTGGCGGGATCGCTCAGGCGCGTGACGAACACCTCGTCGCGGCCGGTCTCATTCGAGACGAAGGCGAGCATCCGCCGGTCGGGTGACACTCGTGCACCGCTCTCGTCGGCTGCGGTGGCGACGAGCGGCACGACGCCCGGGGACGATCCGCCCATTGTGGCTGCGACGAGATCCCACCCGGTGCCCTGGCGCTGGTACTGCCCAATGAAGTCGGCCGAATCGGACCGCCAGTCGATGAAGTCGAACCTCTGCGGCTCGCGCAGGATCTGCGTTCGCGTTCGGTCGGCGGACGTGACGGTGACACCTGGGTCGTCGGTGGCGGTCAACGCGATCCGAGTCCCGTCAGGCGACCACGCGAACGTGTAGTACACCGCCGGGCGTGACGTCATCGCGCTCCATGTCCGGCTCGGAACGTCGTAGAGTGCGACCGATCGTAGCGAGCTCTCTGGCTCGCGCCGCTCGAGCAGCACGCGCCCGCCCTCGGGTGACAACCGCACCTGCAGGTAGGGTCCCGGATCCAGCAGCGTGGCCGACGTGGCCGACCTCGGATCGAACCACGACACGCGGTTCCGCTCGACCGGAGCGGGTCGGTAGATGAGCAGATCGACTGCGGCGGCGACGGAGAAGTTTCCCAGATACCGGTACGGCCAGCTCTCCACTCTCGGGACGAGGCTCGTCGCAGCTCCCGTGAACGTGGCGGTCCGTGCGTCAAATGGGCGGGCCATCAAGAGACCAGTAGTCGTGACATAGAGCAGTTTCCCGTCGGCGACGGCGACATTGCTCGGGCCGTCGAGCAGCACCCGCGTGCGGGTCGAACCCAGCTCGCCGACGCGCACCGTACCCGTCAGCCCACCCGCCGCGTCTGCGAAGACGAAGTGGTGGCCATCCGGAAGGAAGTACGGAACGCGATGCGAGGCGCCGCGTTTCTCTTCCGCCGTAGAGGTGGCCGCCTGCGGCGCACCTCCGCTCGCGGCGATGCGGTAGAGCGGCCCCTCGATGTCCGGTGCGTAGAGGATCACGTCGTCGCGGCTCCAGCTCGCGCCGCGGCCGTTGAGCGCGGGAGCAAGATCGCGCACCGCGCCGCTTTCGAGATCGACGCGCTTGAGCCGGTTGTCGGCAAAGAAGCCGAGGCTTGCGCCGTCAGGGGACCAGAATGGGTAGGATGCGTGGGCAGTCCCCGGTAGCTTGCGGACCTCGCCGCTGGCAAGCGAACGAACCCACAGCGCCTGGTCTGTGCCGCACTCGGCGATGAACGCCAGCCGCTCGCCGTCGGGCGATAGCTGTACGAGGTTCGTAGTGGCCACCGGGGCGAACGTGCAGCCCGGCGGCGGGAGAACGCTTGCGTGCAGCGGGCGCATCTCGACTGCGGGGCGGAACCTCGCCCACGCGATCGCGCCCAGCGCGCCACCTAGCGCCAACCCGAGGGCGAGCGCGGGAAGCCACGTGGCGGGAGATGTTGTTGGTCCGCGCGTGCGCGCGCTCGCACGACGCTTCGCGCCGGGAGCCGACAGCGCCGCCGCGAACTCGCTAACGGTGCCGAAACGATCCGCCGGAAGTTTCTCCAGCGCGGTGCGCACCGCCTCATCTACGTGCGCAGGCACGCTCCGGCGGTGGGACTGCAGCGGCTTGGGCTCGTCCGTCATCACACGGCCGATGATTGCCTGCGCACTCGACCCAGTGAACGGCGGCTCGCCAGCGAGCATCTCGTAGGTGACCGCTCCGAGCGCGTAGATGTCAGCCCGGGCGTCCACGTTCCGTTGACCCATGGCCTGTTCGGGCGCCATGTACTGCGGAGTCCCGAGCGAGAGCCCCGTCTGTGTCATGCGCGCACCGCCAGCCTGTTCCACAGCGAGGGCGATGCCGAAGTCCGCGACCAGCGCGTGACCGTTCTGTAGGAGAATATTCTCCGGCTTCACATCCCGATGCACTACTCCCCGCTCGTGCGCGTACTGCAGTGCATCGGCTGCCTCCGTCGCGATCCGCACTGCGTCCGCGACGGGCAATTGGTTTTCGCGGTCGAGTCGCGCGCGGAGCGTTTCGCCTTCGACAAACGGCATCACGTAGTAGAGCCGCCCGTCCACGGAGCCGCTGTCAAACAGCGGCAGGATGTGCGGATGCTGGAGGCTCGCGGTGAGTTCGATCTCCTTGATGAATCGTTCTGGGCCCAGCACGGCTGAGAGTTCCGGATGCAGCACCTTCACCGCGACGCGGCGATGATGCTGGACATCCTCCGCGAGATAGACGGTCGCCATGCCGCCGGCTCCAAGCTCGCGCTCGATGCGATAGCGGCCCAGGAGAAAGGACTCGGGCAGCCTCAGACGCGCGGCCGTGTCACGGGTCTTGGAATCGGAGGGCGGCGGAACGCGAACCTCGGCGGGATGGGCTAAGCGCGAATATGTCGTCCCGCTCCCGGAAAGTCACGCCGCCGCCAAACCGGTTCGATGAGAGGACAGTATGCGTAGCGGTCGATTCGGCGACGAGGGCTGATCGTCGCCGAGGTCGAATGCAGCATGCCTCGAGTGACCGCAGCGAGCGCGATCGTTAGGCTTCGGTCACTCGTCTAGCGGCAGTCCCAGGACGGCGCAAAGCACCCGCCGCGCTGATAACGATTCCGATCGCCACGACACCCAGGGCTACAGGAATGCTCGCCGGCTTGGTCACCATGTCGAACACCACGCTGAGCGCGATGCCAGTGTTGATCACCGGCAGCGCGGCGACGAGTGGCGGCGGCACAAGCTTGGGCGCGGGCTTGTCTCCACCGTCCTTCGCCATCTCGTCGAGCATCTGCTTGAGCGCCTTCCCTTTGACCGCGAGGAAAATGCCGCTGACGAGAAGCAGCACCACACCGACCAAGCCGGCGACGACGAAGCCCGTCGACCACACGTGCACTTGCCCGATACTCAGCATGTACGAACCGGTGATGACGAAAGCCGCGAGGCAGATCGGGAACAGCTTGGACGTCGACATCAATACATTGTGCCAGTCCAGCACGTCGCCCACGGTGCGCGCGCGGGCTCGGCGACCGGCGGCGAGTTTGGTGATCGCGGTGGCACTGGCGGCGACAAGCAGGGCCAGGATGTGAATGAACAGAGTGATGTGATAGCGGTCCATGGGGCGGTCGGTCGAAATTTCGGTTAAAGATATCTCGGCTTTGTGCGTCCCGCGATTCCCAAGCTCAATCAGCATTCACTACGCGGCGAGGGCGAAATCCAGTTTCAAAGCGGCGACGCGCGAAGCCACGGCCCTCTAGCACAACGCGGCTTTGGACATCATGCCGAAGACGCTCGGGACGCGTCGCCGTCCAGCTCACGGGTCATCTCGAGCATCGTGCGCCGGAATCCCGCACGCTCGAATAGACGCTGCGCTGGCTCATTGCGTTCTGCCGTCGAAAGCACGACTCGTGGCGCACGGCGCGCCCTGAGCGCCGACAACGTGGCGTCGAGCAGCATCCGACCGACGCCCCGTTCGCGATGGGCGGGATCGACCACGATGTCGTACAGCACGCCCGCCGGCCCGCGCAGCGACATGTAGTCGCGCCCCTCGACGCCGGCGTACGTGTAGCCGAGCACCTCGCCGTCCCGCTCCGCGACGAGAACGATCACGTTCGGCTCATCGAGTTGCGTTCCAAGAAACGAGGCGTACCCGTGCTCCGTCTGCGGAGTGGCCGCGATAAACCGCTCCGGGTCGAAGTCGTGGTGTGTCCGGACGAGGAGCGCGCCAAGTCGACCAATGGCTGGGAGGTCCGCGGGCGTTGCTGGGCGTACGCTGGCCGCTGACAGCGCCGTGGGGGAGTTCACCGGTCCACCTGCGCCATCTGCTTCTCGCCATAGCGTGGACCCGACACCTTCTCAGGCGCGAGCGCCGCGTCGAGCGTCGCCATCTCGTTGGGCGTGAGCTGGACGTCGGCCGCGGCGACGTTTTCCTCGAGGTACTTCTGCCGCTTGGTACCCGGAATCGGCACGATGTCCGTTCCCTTGTGCAGCAGCCACGCAAGCGCGATCTGCCCAGGCGTCACACCTTTCCTCGCGCCCACATCTCGCACCGCGGACGCAGCTCGCACGTTGGCGTCGAAGTGGCCGCCTTGATATCTCGGATCGCCGCGGCGGAAATCGCCCTCCGGGTACTCCTCGGCGCGCTTCACAGTTCCCGTGAGAAAGCCGCGCCCGAGCGGCGCGAACGGCACGAGACCGATTCCCAACTCACGCAGCACCGGGATGATGCGTGGCTCGAGGTTGCGTTCCCAGAGAGAATACTCACTCTGGAGCGCTGAGATCGGATGCACCGCGTGTGCGCGGCGAATCGTCTGCTCGCCGGCTTCAGAGAGGCCGAGGAAGCGCACCTTGCCCGCGCGCACGAGGTCCGCCATCACGCCGACGACGTCCTCGATCGGCACCGTGGGATCGACACGGTGCTGGTACAGCAGGTCGATGCGATCCGTCTCGAGCCGACGCAGTGAGCCCTCGACGGCCTCGCGGATGTGTTCCGGCCGGCTGTTCACGCCGGCGATGACGCCGTTCGCGTCGAATTTGAAGCCGAACTTGGTCGCGATGACAACGCGGTCGCGCATGCCATTGTCACTCTTGAGCGCGCGGGCGAGCAGTTCCTCGTTCTTGTACGGCCCGTACGCCTCGGCCGTGTCGAGGAAGGTGCAACCGAGCGCGATGGCGCGATGGATGGTGGCGATGGACTCGCGCTCGTCGCGCTCTTCCGCGGTGCCGTACGCGTGGCTCATCCCCATCAAGCCGAGCCCGAGGGCTGAGACCGTGAGGCCCTGTGTGCCGAGTGTGCGCATCGTAGGCATTCGTAGTTCTCGCGTTGATGGTAATTCCCACGTGGCTAGAAGGATGCCTCGATCTCAATAAAGCGCGCACCGACCACTCGATCCACTCTACCCCGATTGACAACCGATACGTTCTGCCTCTTAGTGATCGAAGATCCGAGTGGCATGGTTGTGTCGCCCTGCCCAACCCTTCGTTCGCGTCTCGATGCACCAGCCGACCCGTAGAGAAGCCCTCGTTCAACTCGCCGCTCTCGCCGCGCCTACTCTCACACGGTGGAGCTTTACCGCGAACGCTCCGCTCGAGGGCACCATCGCAGACTACCAGGCGGGTCGCCGTCGTGGCGCCTGGACCGCCGCCGAGGTCACCGCTCAAGCGCTCGATCGGTGCCGCGGGGAAGGAATGAGGTGGCGCGCGATCGATGCGCTCGCGGACTCCGCAGTCGCCGAGGCCCGCGCCGCCGATGACCGCCGTCGCGCCGGACAGATGCGAGGGCCACTCGATGGCGTGCCCGTTTTCGCGAAAGCGATTTACGACGTGGCCGGACTCCCGACCACGGGATCCAACGCCGAGTGGGCGCGCCTGTTTCCCGAGCCGGTGCGACGCGACGCACTCGAGGTAGCGCGGCTGCGCTCGGCGGGCGCGATCGTGCTCGGAAAAACCGCGGCCGACGACTTCGCATTTCACGGCAACGGTACGAGCAGTCTCACGGGCCAGGTGCGCAACCCGCACGACCCGACGGGCACGCGCACACCCGGCGGCTCGAGCGCGGGCTCGGCGGTCGCCGTGGCTGACGGGATGGCTTTCGCCGCGCTCGGCACCGACGATGGTGGCTCGAACCGAATCCCGGCGCAGTTCACCGGCGTCGTGGGGATAAAGCCGACTTTCGGACTCGTGCCGCGCACGGGCGTAATCCCCACGTGGCCGTATCTCGACGCGCACGGGTCACTCGCGCGCAGCGTGGCCGACGCGGCGCTCCTTCTGGCCATCATCGCCGGCGCCGACGCATCCGATCCGCTCGCGCTCGCCGATGCGTGGGACGGCGAACCACTCGCGTCGCTGCGCGACGATGCACTCGCCGGCGTGCGTCTGGGGATTGTCGACGCACACATTCCCCGCGCATCGATGACCGCCGAGGCGCTCGCCATTTGGGATCGCGCGGTGGTCGACCTGCGGGCGGCCGGCGCGGCGGTCGAGACATTCACTCCAGCGGTCACCCGTGTGAACGTTCGCGACGCCTTCGCGGCCGCGGCGCGTGCTCGCGGCGACGTCGCGGTAGATCCGGACGCTCCGGCTCCCACCGCCAACGCGCTTCTACGCTACTTCGCCCGCCGAACGGATGACGCCCGCGGCGCGGTGCGTCGTGGATACGCCGCGTATCAGAAGTTTTATAACGTGCTCCCCGCCACATTCGAGGAGTGTGAGCCGCTTCTCGACCGCGCCATGACCGAGGACGCGGCAGGACTCTCTTTCGCCCGATCGCGTGCCGAGGTCGTGGCGTCGCTTGCGAGCTCGATGCGGGCGGCGGCGGTCGCGGCGATGGTCTACCCGACCATGCCGTTCAATGCACCGCGTGCACTTGATCCTTGGCCGGACATTCGCACGCCGCTCGGCTACGGTAATTGGCTCGGGCTTCCGGAAGTCTCTGTGCCGGCGGGGGTCGGCGCCGATGGAATGCCGGCGCTCAACGTGTCCATCGTCGGGCTACCAGGGACCGATGCTCGCGTGCTTGCATTGGCGCACGCGTACGAGCGTCAGTCGCGTCGCTTCGTGCCGCCGCCGCGCGTGGGCTAGCGGAGGTCGATCGCCGCGCAAAGCCGCACCGCGTCGCGATGAACGCAACCGTCACGACGCGCCGGGAACGGGTGGCGGATTCAAGCGCGGGTTCAGGCGCTGGTGCCAATAGGGATACGTCGGTCGCGTCTCGCTCGCGGCGTCGAGCCTCGCGATGTGCTCGTCGCTCAATCGCCAGCCGACCGCGCCGAGGTTCTCGCGGAGCTGCGGCTCGTTGCGCGCACCGATGATGACACTCGATACTGTCGGCCGCTGTAGCACCCAGTTGATCGCCACCTGAGCCGGCGTCTTGTCGATCGCTTTCGCGGTGTCGTCGAGCAAGTCGACGATTCGAAAGAGTCTCTCCGGATCTCCGGCGCGCTCGAGGCCGAGTTGGCTCGAGCGCGTTCCTTCGGGCACAGGCTGCCCGCGCCGAATCTTGCCCGAGAGCGCACCACCCGCGATCGCACTCCAGACGACCGTGCCAATTCTCTGATCGAGCGCGAGTGGCATCAACTCCCACTCGTAGTCTCGCGCGGCGAGTGAATAGTACGCCTGGTGCACGACGTACCTGGACCAGCCGTAGCGCTCCGAGACCGACAGCGATTTCATGAGATGCCAGCCCGAGAAGTTCGAGCAGCCGATGTACGTGATCTTGCCGCTCGTCACGAGATCATCGAGCGCGCGCAACGTTTCTTCGACCGGCGTGGTGGCGTCGAACGCGTGCATGTAATAGACGTCGACGTGATCCGTGCCGAGTCGCCGCAAGCTGTCCTCGCAGGCTCGAATCAAGACATGGCGCGACGAGCCGAGCTCGTTGGGGCCGGCGCCCATCGGGAACGTGGCTTTCGTCGAGAGCAGAACTTGGTTTCGACGACCCGCGGTCGCCGCACCGAGGATTTCTTCGGCACGTCCGGTCGAGTACGAGTTCGCGGTGTCGAAGAACGAGAGACCGGCGTCGAGGCAGATGTCGATGAGCCGCGTCGCCTCATCGACCTCCGTGCTTCCCCAGGCACGATAGAAGTCGCTGCGGCCGCCGAAGGTCGCAGTCCCGAAGCTGAGTGCAGGCACGCGCATGCCGGCCGATCCCAATTGTCGAAACTCCATGTCGCTCTCCCGAGACAGGCACATCGGTAAAACCTATTCGTCGAGGTCTGTTGGCGCGTGCGTACCTTTCTCTCATGAAACACATTGCCTATCTCGGAACGGGCCTCCTCGGCAGCGGCTTCGTCCAAGCCGCGGTGAAGCGCGGCGATCAGGTCACCGTCTGGAATCGCACCACCGACAAAGCGCGCGCGCTCGAGCCGCTCGGCGTCCGCGTCGCGGCGACGCCGGCCGATGCCGTCCGTGGCGCCGCTCGTGTGCATCTGGTGCTGAAAGACGACGCCGTCGTCGAGACGGTGGTCGCCGCATTGCGGGCCGGTCTCAGTCGTGAGGCGATCATCGTCGATCATACGACGACGCAGCCCGCGCTCACCGCCGAGCGTGCGCGACGGCTGAACGCCGAGGGCGTGCGGTATCTGCATTGCCCGGTGTTCATCGGACCTGCGGCTGCACGCGAAAGCCAAGGGACGATTCTCGTCTCCGGTCCGCGGATTCTGTTCGACGCGGTCAAAGCCGATCTCATTCCGATGGCGTCGCGCGTCGAGTACTTCGGCGAGCGACCGGACCTCGCGGCGGTCTACAAGTTGTGCGGCAACGCGTTCATCATCGGCATGAGCGCGCTCGTGTCCGACGTGTTCAGCGTTGCGTCGGAGTCGCACGTGGCTCCGACCGACGCGCTTCGGGTAGTCGAGCTGTTCAATCCATCGTCGATCATTTCCGGTCGTGGAAAGAAAATGGCCGCCGGCAAGTTCGAGCCGAGCTTCGAGCTCTCGATGGCCCGGAAGGACGTGCGCCTCATGATGGAGACGGCCGGCAAACGTCCGCTGGCGGCGCTTCCCGCCGTTGCCGCGCGCATGGATGATCTGATCGCGCAGGAGCACGGCGACAAAGATCTGGCAGTGCTTGGCCGCGACGCTATCGACGGAATATCAACCGGTCATCGCGCGTGACCGGTCAGCGATCGTAGCAGCGCGGCCACCTGTGGGTCGCCAGGAGCGAGCTTCGTCGCCTGCTCGAGCACGGCGACGGCCTCCGGCGTGCGACCCTGCTCGCGGAGTATAGCCGCAAGGCCGAGATAGCCTTGCACGAACCGCGGCGAGAGCGCGATGGCCGCGCGGAACTCCGTCGCAGCCGAATCCAGCTGGCCGAGCTGTGCGTAGAACGCGCCGAGCGCGAAGCGACTGGGCGGCCGATCCGCGTTGTACCGTTGACTCGCGATGAACTCCGCCGCGGCACTGTCAAACGCACCGCGCTCGGCCGCGGTGAGCTTGGCCTCGGCCGGCGCGAGCAGCCACGCGGCTTCCTGGCGGACGGCGCGCGTGCTGTCGCCGAGAAGAGACGGCGCAATGGCGGCGCGTTGATCGAGAGGAAACGTCTCGACGACTTGCAGCGCGGCGAGGCGAACGAGTGCGCTCTTGTCGCGGCTCCACGATTGCACCGTTGCAGTCGCCACGGGCGCCGACTGTCGCGCGAGTCGCGCAATGGCGGATGCGCGCACGATCGCCGGTTCAGTCGCGTCGGTCGCGATCGAGGTGAGCGAGTCCGCTGCGGCCGGTGCGCGACGGTCGTCGGCCGCGAACGTCGAAGCAAACCGTTGAAATCCAACCGGCGTGTGCTTGTACCAGGTGCTGACTTGGGCCGCCGCCCACCGCGCATCGCGATTCGTGTGGCACCGATTGCAGGCGTTGGGAACGCCCAGACTTACCGAAAGGTCGGGACGTGGAACGCGAATGCTGTGATCGTGGCGCGGATCGATCTGCATGTACGTCGTGTCGGGTAGGTGACACGACACGCACCGCGCGCCCACGCTGCCGGCCGCGTGGAAGGTGTGCGTTGTGGTATCGTACTTGGCCGCGCGATGACATTGCGCGCACACTTGATTCTCCGGACGACGGAGTTTCTGCGTGTGCGGGTCGTGACAATCGGCGCAGGTCACGCCGAAGCTGTACATCTTGCTCTGAAGAAACGAGGCGTACGTGTAGACCTCGTCGCGTTGTTGGCCGTCGGGGTAATAGAGGTCGGACGTGAGCAGCAGCGGAGCGTAGTAATCGAAGAATCGGGCGCCGGCCGTGTATCCGTCGGCGATGTGAGATCGGCGGGCGTGACACTGCGCGCAGGTTTCGATCTCGCGATCGGTCTGGCGCGGCGTGTTGCGATGCGCGTTGCCGGTGATCGAATCGATGGACCAGCGAACGCCCGTCCGTTCGGTGAGCTGCGCGGGTAGACCATCACCTCGCCACACGAGACCTCGAATCCACGACGGATACGAACCCCATGAGGCATGGGCGGATCCTGGCCCGTGGCACGCCTCACATGCGACGTTGATCTCCGACATCGTCGTGTGGAACTGGTCGGTGCGTGCGTCGTAGCCTTTTCGCACCGCGGTCGAGTGGCAATCGGCGCACATGTAGTTCCAGTTGTACTGCCGGCCCGTCCAGTGGAACTCGTCGCTGTGGTCGATGACGGCGCCCGGGTTGAGCGAGAACCATCGTTGTCCGCCCTGGGCAGCCGGCCGAGCATCCCAGGCAAGCAACAGTGCTTGCACGTGTCCACCCGGCAACTCGATCAGGTACTGCTGAAGCGGATACACTCCGAACGTGTAGCGAATGTCGAAATCATGCAGGCGGCCGTCGGCGCCCTCTGTATTCACCACGTAGCGATTGCCGCGGCGGAGAAACGTCGATGTGATCCCGGCGTCGCTGAATCGCGTCGAGTCGAAGCGACCCAAGACGGTCCCGGGCCGAGCCTCCTGCATCGCCACGGAGTGCTGGGAGGTTCTCCATGCGGCGTATTCAGTCGTGTGACATTCGGCGCACTTGGCGGCGCCGACGAAGCTGGGATGCTTCGCCCGGTCCCTCTCGCGAGCGCGCCACCGATTCGCGAACACAACGAGCGAGGCGGCGCCGACGACGACCACGATGCCGGCGAGGACCTTTGGACGGACGCGCATCGTATGCGCCATGTCGAATAGGTAAACGAAATGAGCTGCGCGGTTCCAACTTGGGTCCCGTACCTGCTTCCTGCGACTTGGCCCAGGAAACGCCGACCGATCGGCGCTAGCTGCTGGATACTTGCAGCGCGCTTCTCACAGCCGGCGCGACCTTCGTTCCCAACAGCTCGATCGAGCGCATGACTTTGTCGTGCGCAATCGAGCCGACCGTGAACTGCGCGAGAAACCGGTCATGCGCAAACAGCGCGTGCTCGTAGAGAATCTTGTCGATCACTTCCTGCGGGTCGCCCACCAGGAGCGCGCCGCGTGGTGAACGGGACGCGTCGAAGTGACGTCGTGTCGTCGGCGGCCAGCCGCGTTCCCGTCCGATTCGTGTCATCGCTTCGGCGTACGAAGGGAAGAACGTATCGGCGGCGTGCTCCGAATCATCGGCCAAGAATGCGTGCGAATTGATGCCGACTCGAAGTCGCGACGCGTCGTGCCCGGCGCGCTGGCCAACTTCGCGATACATCTTGACCAGTGGCGCGAATTGCTCCGGCGCTCCGCCAATGATCGCCAGTGCGAGCGGCAACCCGAGCTCGGCGGCGCGAATGACCGAAGCCGGCGTGCCACCAACCGCGATCCACACGGGAAGCGGATTCTGAATGGGCCGCGGATAGATGCCGAGGTTTCGCAGCGGCGGGCGATGCTGACCCGTCCAGGTGACGCGTTCGTTGTCGCGAAGCGCGAGCAGGAGATCGAGCTTTTCCGCGAACAACTCGTCGTAATCGCCCAAGTCGTAGCCGAAGAGTGGAAAAGACTCGATGAACGAGCCGCGGCCCGCCATGATCTCGGCGCGTCCGTTCGAGAGCAGATCGAGTGTCGCGAAGTCTTGAAAGACCCGAACGGGATCGTCGGAGCTCAGAACGGTGACTGCGCTGCTGAGTCGTATCCGCTTCGTTCGCTCCGCCGCCGCGGCGAGTACGACCGCTGGTGCCGACACGGCGAAGTCCGGCCGATGATGTTCGCCGACGCCGAAGACGTCGAGGCCGACCTGGTCGGCGAGCTCGATCTCTTCCATGAGATCACGGAGCCGCTGCGCCGAGCTGATGATCTGGCCGCTGTGCGGATCCGGAGTGGTTTCCGCGAAGGTATAGACGCCGATCTGCATGCGAAGTGGGCGGGAGAGTTGTCGAACGACTTAACTCTACCCGCCCACGGAATCCTTTTGGATTCGACCTCGTCAGCTTACCGCTGCACGATGATCAGATATCGCGACGACGACCAGAAACGTTCGGCCTCGGGGATCTCGAGCGGTCCGCGGAAGTATGCGCCGTCACGTACGGTGACCTTGGCATCGTCCAGGCTCTGGCGCGATACGATCTGGTATTTGCGCGTCGTGTCGGGGATCTCGATCGTGTGCACGTCGCGCGTGTCGATCGGCGTAAACGCATCCTTGGGCAGCTCGCGCGCTGGAACGAGCGTGCGACCGATGCGCCTGATCAGCAAGTTCGTGCCGCCTTCCCTCACGACCACGCCCTTCTGGATCAGCTCCGACTCGGTGCCGATCACGTAGTACGCTCGGCTATACGCGGCCTTCGCGGCGCTCACCTCTTTCCCCAGGTCGTCGATGCGCGCTTCGAGCGCGGCGATCGTCTTCGCCTGCTGATCCAGCGACGCGTCGAGCTCCGCGATTCGTTGCACCGCTACGTCGACGGAATCTCTCAGGCGCTTGGTCTCCTCCGTCAACTTTCCATTCTCGGCGAGGAGCTGCGTCTGGCGATCCTGCAGTTCGGTGACCTGTCGCGAGGTCTCCCGTGCGCGCGCGACGAGTGCATCGACGCGGCGGAGCATGTCTTTGCGGCTATGGAGCTGATCCTCGATGCCGCTCTCCGACGCGTGCTTCGGACGTTCGGCGGCGGGCAGGCCTTTGACGCGCGAAATCGATTTGTCGATCTGCCCGATGAACGAGTCAGCATCGCCGAGCACGCGCGACACGGAGTCACGCTGCGCGACCAATTTTTCCATCATGACGCGCTGCTGAGCGGCGAGCGCTTGGGCGCTGTCGGCCCGGGCGCGGTCGCGCGGCGACGAGCAGGCGACGGGAAGAGCGATGAGTGGAAGCAACCAGAGGCGCTTATGCATTGAAATCTCGCGGGTTCATGGATGAGGGCGCTGCTAATCTCGCGTTTACTTCAGCCCGCTGCGTACGGCCGGGCGCACAGCCCTTCGGTGATATTCCGCACGCACACGTCGCGCGAGCGTTCGCACGAGCCTGGCTTCATGAAAACTTCATCTCGACTTGAGCAACTCTTAATCGACGATTCGCCATGGGCCTCGTCACCGGGGATGCCCAATGCCAATTGCGCGACGCGAACTACAGCCGTTGGACAGCGCACATGCTTCACAGACTGTTCGCCTCGCACGCGCCCCGCGTCAGCACCGCGGGTAGCACGACATTCAGCGCAATCACCCACGCAACGCTCATCGCGCTCGCCGTCTCACTCACGCGACCAGGCGCTGGCAGCGGAGTCAGGGGTCGACTCCACGAGATCGCCACGGAGCGCATCACCTACGTCTCGCCGGCGCGTTTGGCGAGCGCCGTCGCCGAGGCAGTGCGTCGCGCACGGGACGCGGTGGCACGCGCCGCGGCACTATCGAACATTCCGAAATTGTCATTCGGTGCCGACGCGATGGTTGCGTCGATCGAGCTTCCGGACATCGATCTCGACGCCAACATCGCCGCCATGACGCGATCGTGGCTCGCAGAGCCCGACGGATTGGCCGATAGCAGCAGCACCGCGGAGTCGCTCGCGGCGTTGGTCGGCGACGCGCGTCCCGGAGCAACGCCCACGGGCGGCGCGTATTCGCCGGACATGGTCGAGCGAATCGTGGCACCGGCGCCCGGAAATCCAGAGCCCGCGTACCCCGACGCACTTCGACGGCAAGGAGTCGAGGCAAGCTTCGTCGTGCGGTTCGTCGTCGACACGACCGGACAGGTCGACGAGAACAAGATCGAGTTTCCGACGACCGCGCATCGATTGTTCGTGGAGTCGGTCAAGGCTGCGCTGCGGCGGTCACGCTACTTCCCCGCGGTGCTGGGCGGACGACGTGTAGCGCAGCTCGTTCAGCAGGAATTCCGGTTCAGGATGGTGCCGTAGCGCCGGTGCCGGCGTCCGCTACAGGACCGCGCCCAGGTACGATGCGAGTCGAAGGAGGTCGGCGAAGACGCCGGCCGCGGTGACCTCGCGCCCGGCTCCAGGCCCCTGCACGACGAGCGGATTCTCGCTGTACCGACGCGTTCGAAAGAGCACGATGTTGTCGGTCAGCTGAACGCGCGCGAATGGATGACTCGTGGGGTACGCGCGGAGTCCGACGCTCGCCTGCGCATTCCGACTCACGCGTCCAACGAATCGCAGCACCTTACCGCTCGCGACCGCGTCGTTTCGGAGCGCTTCCATCTCGCCGTCGTGCCGAGGAAGGGCGGCGAGAAACTCGGCGACGGTGCCGCGCTGGAGCGCTTCGGGGACCAGGCTGCGAAGATCGACGTCGGCAAGCGCGAGCGGCAGTCCCATCTCGCGCGCGAGAATGACCATCTTGCGCGCCACATCCATGCCCGACAGATCGTCGCGCGGGTCGGGCTCGGTGTAGCCGAGCGAGCGCGCCTCGTCGACGAGCGCGGAGAATGGGCGGGTGCCGTCGAAGCTGTTGAACAAGAACGACAGCGTGCCGGACAGAATGCCCTCGATCTCGGAAATCTCGTCGCCGGTCTGCACGAGATCGCGGAGCGTCTGGATGATCGGCAGCGCGGCGCCAACGGTGGTCTCGTACAAGTAGTGCGCGCCCACGGCGCGGTTGGACCGACGCAGCGCGCGGTAGTACTCCATGTCCGACGCGTTGGCGCGCTTGTTCGGCGTGATGACGTGAATGCCCCGCGCGAGCCACGATTCGTATTGCCGCGCGACCGCGTCACTGGCCGTGCAATCGACGAGCGCGGCGTGCGGGAGATGATCGGCGTGCACGTGGGCCGCCAACCGATCGAGGTCGAGTGGTTCTCCGTTCGACTCGAGCGTCTGCGACCAGCGGTCCAGATCGATCGCCCGATCGGCGAGCAGCATGCGCTTGGACGTCGCGACGGCTCGAACGCGCAGATCGACGTCGAAATCCTGCTTGAGGCGCGCGAGCTGACTGTTGAGTTGCCGCAGAAACTCGCCACCAACGCTGCCGGCGCCCACGAGACCGATCGACAGCGTCTGGCTCGAGAGATACAGCCCGGAGTGCGCGGCGCGCAGGGCGCGCTGCATGTCCGTCCCGTCGATGACGACGGAGATGTTGCGCTCCGACGAGCCTTGTGCGATCGCGCGAATGTTGACACGCGCCTTGCCGAGCGCGCTGAAGAATTTCGCGGCGATGCCCGGGCTGCCCGCCATGCCGTCGCCGACGACGGCCAGGATGCCGCAACCACTCGTCACCTCGACGCGCTGAATCTGGCCGTGATGCTGCTCCGCGAAGAACGCACGTTCGACCGCGGCGCGCGCGTGCTCCGCCGTCGCCGCCGGAACCGCGAAGCAGATCGAGTGCTCGGAGCTGCCCTGTGAGATCATGACGACCGAGATGCCTTCGTCGCGCAACGCCCCGAACAATCGCTGCGCGGTGCCAGGCACGCCGATCATTCCCGTCCCTTCGAGATTGAGCAACGAGATCGACTCGACCGTTGCCAACCCTTTGACGGCGAACCCCGACGACGGTCCGGCATGAATGCGCGTGCCGGTCAGCTCCGGGCGAAACGTGTTGCGAATGAAGATCGGGAGGCCCCGCTCGACCGCCGGCGCCATCGTGCTCGGGTGGATGACCTTGGCGCCGAAGTACGCGAGCTCCATCGCTTCGTCGTACGACATCTCGTCGAGTGTGAGCGCTTCGGGCACGAGACGCGGGTCCGCACTCATCACGCCGTCGACGTCGGTCCAGATGTGAATTTCGGCGGCGTCGAAGAGTGCCGCGAAGATCGACGCGCTGAAGTCGCTACCGTTTCTGCCGAGCGTTGTCGCCACGCCGTCGGAGGTGGAGGCGATGAATCCGGTGACGACGAGCGTCGCCGACGCATCGGCATGGGCGGCGCTCCACCGCTCGAGGCGTTCGCGAGACAAGCACCAATCGATCGCCGGCGAGGCATCGCGCCATTCGGCCGTGAGAATGTCGCGCGCGTCGATCCACGTGGCGGGCGTGCCGCGCGCGACGAGATGCGCCGCCAGCATGCGCGCCGACCAGAGCTCGCCGTAGCCGGTCACGAGATCGAGCGTCTCGCGCGAGGAGCGACGCAGCAGCGTCGTGGCGTGCAACACGTCGCGGATGTCGGCGAGATCCTTGTCGATCGCGTCGCCCAACTCACGCGCGACGGCGGGCGGCACGAGGTCGCCGAGCGCCGCTTGGTGCTTGCCCTCCAGATCGTCGAGCAAGCGGCGATAGCCATTGGAATCCCTGGCGCCCGCCAGTTCGACGGCGCGGACCAGCGAGTTGGTGACGCCGCCCATCGCCGACACGACGACGATGCGCTGCGATTCGGGTCGAGCTGCGACGATCTCGCCGACACGACGCACGCACGACGCGTCGGCGAGACTCGTTCCCCCAAACTTGTGGACGACGCGCGCGGTCATTTGACCGTGCGCGGAATCGGCGCGTCGCGCATCGCTGCGTCGTACGCGAGCGCCGCGAAAATGATCGCCGCTTGCTTGAGATCGTCCGGGCGCATCCGCTCCATCGTATCCATGTTCGTGTGATGGATGCGAACGTCGTAGTTCGCGTACTCTTGGACCGGATTGAACCCGGGCACGCCCTCGGCGATGAAGCTCAGGTGATCGGTGCTGCCGATGCCGGCGATGACGTTCTTACGGAATCCAAGATCTTTGAAGGGCTCGAGCCAAGCGTCGAAGATCGCCTTCGCCGCCTCGTTGCCTTCCATGAAGAAGCCATACACCGGTCCGTAGCCCGGATCGATGTTGAGGTACACGGACATCTTGTCGCGCGCCGCCTTGTTGGCGTAGCCGGCCAGATGTTGAGCGACCCATGCCTTGGAGCCGAACAGCCCTTCCTCTTCGCCGCCCCACAGCGCGACGCGGATCGTCCGACGCGGCTGCGCGCCGACCGCTTTCAGAATGCGCATCGCCTCGAGTACCGTCGCAGCACCGTCGGCGTTGTCCATGGCACCCATTGCCGGATGCCAGGAGTCGAGATGCGCCCCGATCATCACAACCTCGTCGCGCAACTTGGGATCTGTCCCCGGAAGCTCGGCGATTACGTTGTAGCCGCTGGTGTCGCGCGTGAAGTATTGGCCTTGGACATTGACGCGAACTTTGACGGGGACCCCATCCTGCAACAGGCGAATCAGATTGTTATAGTGCTCGCCCGCTACGACCACGCTCGGCACCGCGTTGGCGCCGGCGTCGCGGGTTTGCACGAAGACCGTACCGTGCTCGCCGCGGCTGGGCTTGAGCACCGCACCGACGCCGGCGTCGTGCAGCAGCTTGGCGATCCGTTGTGCCTCGCTCGGCCCACCGCGTCCGCCGCCCCGTCCACCGCGCCCGGCACCCGGGTTCGTCGCGGGAGGAGCCGCCGCCGGCGCATTGGGATCCGTGGGATTGACTCGATCCTCGCGAATGAAGGTCGTCATCATCGGCTGCGTCAGCACGATGGCGCCCTTCAACTTGTCGCGCATCTTCTCGACCGAGTCCGCCGGCAAGCCACCGATGTAGATCGGCGTGCCGACGACATCGCCGTGCGTCGATTCGGACCAGGCGTCCGGATAGCCGATCATCGGCATGTATCGCGGCTCGGTCATCTCGAGCGTGAACTTGTCGAGTTGCCACCCGCGTCCGAACGGCCAGCTTTCGAGATGGACGTCCCGGAGTCCCCATGCCGCGAGATGATCGCGCGACCAGTTGGCGGCCCGGAGAAAGGCCGGAGATCCGGCGAGCCGCGGGCCGATCACCGTCGCGAGCGTGTCGAGCATCGGCCACGCGTGCGAGCGGTTCAGTCCCTCGTCGCGAATCTTGGCGATCATGGCGTGATCGAACGGCTCTTGGGCGGCGAGCGCCGCCGGCAACAGGGCGATGACGAACAGTCGACGAAGCATGGACGTTGGGTTTGGACGGGGAGAGTATAGCGCACCGCAATGTCCTACGCCGACTTCGTCGCCTTCCGAAAATCACTTCCTCACACGCCGCGTCTCGAGCGACAGACCGTCCGCGCCCGGGGGGTCGACTTCGCCGTGTTCTCGAGCCCGCCCGCGGGCGGGGGGCCGCCACTTCTGTGCATCAACGGCGGAATGCTCTACGACCACTCGATGTTGTGGCCGGCACTCTCCCCGCTTGCTGCCGCGAGACAGATCATCCTGTACGACCAGCGTGGGCGCGGGGGATCGTCGCCCCCGAACGAGCCGAGCGAGTCGACGATCGAGGACGACGCCGCCGACGTCGGCGCGCTCCGGCGCGCGCTCGGCGTGCGTCGCTGGGACGTGCTCGGCCATTCGTGGGGCGGCGGTATAGCGATGCTCGCCACCGCCGCGGACATGGCCGGCGTTCGGCGCCTCGTCTTGGTCGACGCCGTCGGTCCGACGAGCGACTGGATGGCTCCGTTGCGCCAGGCGGTGCTCGCTCGGCTGGTGGGCGCGGAGCGCGACGCGGTGGCGCGGATCTCGGAGGAGTCGCTCGGCGATCCGGATCCTGCATTGCACAGCGCGTATGCCCGAGCGGTATACCCTGCGTGGTTCGCCGATCACGATCTCGCCAAGCGTTTCAGGCCGCCGGACGCCTCGAGTGCGACCGGCGCCGCGACGCTCGCGCGACTCCGTCGTCATGGATACGATTGGCGCGCTCGCCTGCGTGGCGTTTCTACGCCGACACTCGTCATCCACGGAGAGCTCGACCCGCTCCCTCTGGCGGTTTCCAGTACCAATTCGTATATACTCGCGAACGCACACCAAGAACTAGTTCCCGCCTCGGGGCACATGCCCTTCTGGGAAGCGCCTGAGCGCTTCTTCTCCCTGATCGAATCCTTCCTCTGAAGCCCGATGTCGGGCCCACATCGATCTCACACGTATGTCGCGAGTCGCCCTGCCTTTCTTCTCGCTGGCGCTGGGAGCAATTCTCCTCGGCGTGGTTCGTCAGTCCGACGTCGACGTGAACGCCCTGCCGTCAATCCGTCACAGCGGCATCGCTGAAGGCACGATCGGAGTCGTCTTCGCCGCCGCGGATTCGAGTGGTCCGTTCGACGACGACCACGCGGAGGTCCGGCGACGAGTGCACGACTCCGAGGCCGGCACCTACATCGGTGACATTCTGCTCGAGCGCGATTCATCGTTGGCGCGGTGGCCCGATCGTCACGGCATTCCGCTCACGGTGTGGATCCAACCGCGGTCCGACGTTCCTGGGTTCGCGGCGTCCTACATCGCACGGGTGCGCGAGGCCTTCCGCGAATGGGACGCGCTCCATCTCCCGGTCAGCTTCGCGTTCGTCGGCGACTCGGCCGACGCCGACGTGCACGTGAACTGGATCGATCGATTCGACGAGCAGATCAGCGGACGCACGCGGTGGGCGCGCGATGACGATTGGGCCATCACCGACGCAAACATCATGTTGGCGGTGCATCACCATCAGGGTGATCAGCTCGACGAGGACGCGATGCGTGCCATGGCGCTGCACGAGATCGGTCACTTGCTCGGACTCGATCACACGACGGACAGCCTGAGCATCATGGCGCCACGCGTGCGCGTCCGCGAGCTTTCCGACGCCGACCGCGCGACGGTTCGCTTGCTCTACGCGCTGCCCGCCGGACCGCTGCGGTAACGCCAAACCGGCGACATGCGTCGCGTCGACATCTTCTTGGTGGTGATCGTCGGCGCGTTCGCCGTGTTCGTGGGATGGGGGATCGCCACGCGTCCCGCCGCGCCGCGAATTCGCGCTCTTGCGCGGGCGGAGCAGGCGGAGACCGGCACGACCGAGCACGCCACCCAGACGCCATCGGGCCTCGCGACCCCGCCTCAGGCTCACGTGCCGCGGGCCGCCGCCGATCTGCGCGACGTGAACGTTCTCACGCGCGGCGCGATCGCCCGCGTCGCCAACGTCGAACAAGTGCGCCAGCAAATTGCGTCGGCAACCGGCGGCTACATGGCCGATATGCTCGCCGCGGACAGCGGACTGCTCGTGCGGTGGCCCGACGATCGACGCGAGAAAGGACTGCGCGTCTGGGTGCAGTCGATCAGCACGGTGCGTGACTGGGACACGCGCTACGCGCAGATGGCGCGCGATGCCTTCGCCGACTGGAGCGCCGATCTGCCCGCACGGCTCGATTTCGTGTTCGACTCGGCGAGCTCCGACATTCGTGTCGTATGGCTCGATCGCTTTCCGCCGGAAATGGGGCGCCGCGTCGGCAACACGAACCGCGCCAATGATCAAAATGGCTGGATCGTTTCGGCCGACGTGTCGGTTGCCGTGCACGACAGCATTGGGCAGAGGATCGAGCCGGCAAATCTCGCGGGCATCGTCCGTCATGAAGCCGGCCACGCACTCGGCCTCGGCCATTCAAAGGATTCGACGACGAAGATGTTTCCGGTCGAGATGACGAGCACCATCACACCCGCCGACCGCGCAACGCTCCGACTTCTGTACCAGTTGTCGCCAGGATCGGTCCGCTAATCGCGGGGCGTCGTTCTTGCCAGTTGTTGCGGGGATGATGGACGGAAACAAACACGCGCAGTCGGACATCGGGATCATTGGCGGCGGGCCGGCGGGATTGTCGGCGGCGATCTGGTCCGCGCGGTATCTGCATTCGGTGCTTCTCATCGACAGCGGTGATCCGCGGAATTGGGAGACGCGCGGAATCAACGGCTTCCTCGGCCTCGAGGGCATTCGTCCGCCCGAGCTGCGCGCGCGCGGCCGCGAGGTGTGCCGCGACCTCGGCGTCGAGATGGTGGACGCGATCGTGCTCCGGATCGAGCAACCTCGCGACGATGAATTCGTGATCTGCTTGGAGGGCGGCGATCGCCGAAGTGTTCGGCGTTTGCTGATCGCCATCGGCATTCGCGACGTGTGGCCCGACATTCCGGGACTCGATCACGTCTATGGCGCCAACGCGCACGTGTGCCCCGACTGCGACGGCTACGACGCGCGCGGCAAGAAGGTGGTCGTGATCGGACACGGCCGACGCGCGTTGGGCATGGCGCTCAATCTGACGACTTGGACGAACGACATCATCATTTGCACCAACGGTCGTCCGCCCGAGCTCGACGAGCCCGAGTACTGCGAGAAGCTCGACGCGCTCAACATTCCGGTTCTGACTGAGCCGATTGTGCGCGTCTGCAGGGAGGGCAGCCGCATCCACTGTCTCATGCTCGCCGACGGCATGCAGCTGGACACGGACAAGGTGTTCTTCACGATTGCCCAATATCCGGCGGACGACCTGGGTGCGCAGCTTGGCTGTGAACACGACGAGGAGGGCCACATCGTCGTCGATGCGCATGGGCTGACGTCCGTCGTCAACGTGTTCGCCGCGGGCGACATTACACCCGGATCCCAGCTGGCAATCACGGCGGCCGCCGAAGGGGCGACCGCCGCGTTGTCGATGCACAAATCGTTGGTGCCGGAATCTCGAAAGCTCGCGCCGCGCGAGCCCGCTACCACGTCACGTTGACGTCCTGCGGCTTCTTGTCGCGAATGATCCGAAGCGGAACGGCTCGCTCGGCCGCGCGCAGCATGATCAAGGCGCGCAGCTGATTGAGTGATGCCACGGGCTGCCCGCCGACATTGACGATGACGTCGCCCGTGCGAAGCCCGCCCTTCCACGCCACGGTCTCCTCGGGCACGTCGTTCACGAGCACGCCCGTCTCGAGCTTGAGCACCTTGGCCAATGCCGGACCGATCGTCGACACGCTCGCCCCGAGCACACCGTTCGGTGAGATGACGAACAGGTGATTGCCGATGTCCGGATCGCCGCCGCGAGCGATCATGTTACGCGAAACACGGCCGCCGACTCCGCTCGGCAACAAACCGCGCTCGAGGGTCGCGGCGATTCGCTCGCCATCGCCCGGGAGTAGCGGCAGCGCGCGATCGAAGTCTATTCGCCGCTCGTACACGCGGTCCGGCGTCCTGGCGACGGTGACCGCAAACTCCTTCGTCTCGCCGTCGCGACGCACGGTCACAGCGAGTTTCTTGTCGGGCACGAGCAACTGGCCGAGATTCAGCGGACGTCCGACGACGTCGAGCCCATTGTACGCGATCAGCATGTCACCGGGCAGGATACCGGCGCGCTGCGCGGGAGACTGCCCGTCGACGGTCACGATTCGCGGATGGTCGAAATACGTGAGGTAGTGTCCATCGGGCCGCATTTCTTCCTGCACCGGGACACCGCCAGCGTTGATGCCGATCCATCCCTTGGGCGTCATCGCGAAACCTATCTTCTCCGACCGGCGCATCTCAATGCGCGCCGGCATCAGCGCTTCGATCTGCTTTCGGACGCTGTCCCACTGCGCCGATCCCGGCCGTGCCTCCTCGAACGACCGCATCAGTGCGTTGATCGTGTCGATTCGCGCACGGGACATCACAAGGATTTGGACGACCGCGGATGAATCGCGGCCCCGCGAGGCAAGAACCCCGCCGCTCTGCGCGCCGAGTGGCAGCGCACCAAGGAATGTGAAGAGTGCGGCAGCGCCGCCGCGTGGCATGCTATTCAACATCGCTCTGTGTCTCATCAGTAACTCGTGAGCCGCATTCCGGCCGGCAGCGCCGTGTTGAGCTGCCGCAGCGTGGCTTCACGTTGTCCGACCGTGGTCAGGTAATAGCCGTTGATCACCGGATCATACGGCGCGTCGTTCAGTGCTTCGCCCACGACTTCGCGGACGCGATCGAGCGTCGCGAGACGTGTTCGGATCGTCGCCGGCGACTCCGAAACGCCGTTCGTCGTGTCGCGCTGGGCCAGGAACGCAGTTGCGGTCTGAAACATCAACTGCGACTGCGCCTGCGCGGCCCGCGCCTCCTCGATCGACGCGAAATGCGGGACAGAGTCCGCAACGGGCGCTGGCGCGCTCGCCGAACTCCGCAGAGGAAGCACGGCCGCTCCAGCGGTATAGCGTCCTGCCATCATGCCGCCGCCGAGCAGCAACACCGCCGCGGCCGCCTGCATCCATCGGCTTGACGAACGTCGACCCCGCGTCAGCGTCGGCAGCGGACGGCCGCTCTCGATCACGCCGTCGGCGACGAGTGCCGGAGCCAGTCGTTCCCACTGTGTCAGCGGTGCGCCCAAGCGAGCCGACTCGGCCGATGCCAGCTCGAGCAAGTTCTGATAGACCGCGCGCTCGCGCGCGCAGTCCGCGCACGTCGCGAGATGCGCGAGCTCCGCGGCGTTCGGCGACTCGTCGCTCAACGCGGCGAGTCGTTCAGTAGACAGGTGCAACACGTTCGGTGGATGTGACATGTAGTGATTCCCTTCCAGAGATCCCGACATCTTTCGCGTCTATGAGGTGCGCGAGGAGCGTTCGTAGCTTCGCTCGTGCTTTGAACAGTTGTGACTTCGATCCGCCTGCGGTGATTCCGAGCTCCTGAGCGATCTCTTCGTGCGTGTACCCTTCCACGTCGTGAAGCATGAACACGGCCCGTGCCCCCGGTGACAGCTTCGCCGCCGCGTCCTCGATCGACTGGGCCACGAACGTCCGGTCGTGGTCCGGCTCGACCGAGGCGCTGTCCTCATGGACCTCGGTTTCGATACTCGCCAGTCGGCGTGTTTTTCGCAGAGCGTTGAGTGTGCGGTTCACGGCGATTCGATGTGCCCAGGTCCCGAACTGTGAGTCGCCTCGATAGCTGGGCAGCGCCCGGAAGATCTGAATCCAGACCTCCTGAGCGATGTCCGCGGCCAGGTCTGCGTCCCCCCCGACCAGCCGACGGACGACCATGTCGATGTGTGGGGCGTGCCGGGTCCAAAGGGCCCGGAGCGCCCCCTCATCGCCATCCAGTGCTCGTCGGATGATGAGGGGTTCGTGATCCATGTCTGCGGAATTGGTCACTGGCGATGGCGAAACGGTTTACCGGCGAGCCGAACTCGTCTGTTTAGCATCGTTCAAGTACAAGCCGTACCGTTACTTCCCCAACTGTTGCTCGTCGGACTAATGCGTGGCATTATTGCCTTGATTTTGACCTTGAATTTGATCTTGCTATCCGGAACATTCGGTGGCATTGTGACGTACGGCACTCAGCGATCGGGTTGGTGGTTCCTACCGCCGGTCGTCACTTCGAAATAACGCTTGGTCTTTATATCTGACACCCCCGGTACCAGGGTGTCGTTGGCAATTCTGCTCGTTTTTGCTTCGGGAGTCCATCAGTGCTGTCCCTGTTGTTTTCTGCCCTCGCCATTGCGACTAGTGACGGCGGTGGTCTTCCCATGAAGACCCCGCGCGCCGTCGGCATGTCCAGTGAGCGGCTCGCCAAGATCGACCACGTCGTGGAGCGCGGCATCTCAGCCGGTGGGTACCCCGGTGCCTCCGTGGTCGTCGGTCGCCGCGGTGCGGCGGTCTGGGAAAAGGGCTTTGGAAAGCTCAGTTGGGAAAGGGGCAGCGCACCCGTGACCGCCGACCGGACGATCTACGATCTCGCATCGCTGACCAAAGTCGTCGGGACGACGACCGCCGTGATGGTGCTCTACGACGAGGGCAAAATCCGCCTCGACGATCCGGTTTCCGTCTACGTGCCGGAATTCGCGGGCGGCGACAAGGACCGCGTCACCGTGCGCATGCTGCTCGAGCATCGCTCCGGCCTCCCCGCTGGCCGCGATCTCTGGCGCATCGCCCATTCGCCCGCCGAGGCGCGCGCCGCGGTCATCGAGACGCCGCTCGGATGCGAGCCGGGTCGTTGCTACGAATATTCCGATCTCGGCGCCGACATGCTCGGCTTCGTCGTCGAGGCCGCCTCGGGTGAACGGCTGGATCAATTCCTCGCCGAGCGTGTGTTCGAGCCGCTGGGCATGACGGACACGTTCTTCCGTCCCGCCGATTCGCTCAAGTCGCGAGTCGCGCCAACCGAAGTCGCACCGCCGCGCGGTTATCCGCTGCAGGGCGAAGTGCATGACGAAAACGCCTACGCGCTCGGCGGCATCGCCGGCCACGCCGGCTTGTTCAGCACCGCGGCCGACCTCGCTGTATTCGCGCAGATGATGTTGAACGGTGGTGAGTACAACGGCACTCGCATTGTCGCCGATTCGACCGTCGCCCTGTTCACCAAACGTGCGGCGGGCACCCGCGCGCTGGGTTGGGACACCTGTGGCGGGTCCGGCAGCTGCGGGAAATATCTCGGCGAAGACGCGTACGGGCACACCGGCTTTACGGGTACTTCGCTGTGGCTCGATCCGGACCGTGACATGTTCGTGGTGCTCCTCACGAACCGCGTGCACGAGGCCCGCGCCAAGCGTCCCGCCAAAGTGATCGCCGACGTCCGGGCCGATCTCGCCGACGCCGCCGCGCTCGCGGTCACGGATTACGCCGACGGTCCAATGATCATGCCCGCCAAGTTCCGCGCGGACAGAGCGGTCGATTGGAATCGTCCCGAGCGCAGAGCGCGCCACCACTCCGTATCGAAGAAAAAGGGCGCGCACGCGAAGAAGAGCGCTGCGCATGCTGCGCGTGTCTCGAGCGCGAGCAAGGCCAAAGCGAGCAAGGCCATCACGAGCAGAAAGACGCGTCGCTAAGCGCCCTCCTCCCGAGCAAAGCGAAGGATCTGCTGTCATCCAACAGCAGATCCTTCGTCGTTTTACTCCTCAGGATGACAACAATCGCTAGAACAGATAGCCGAGCCCGATGTAGATCGGCGCGGTCGATTGCGACGAGTGTCCGACATCGGTCGCGACCACGAAGCTGCTGCCGAACGCAAAGCGGGCGCCTCCTCCGAATCCGGTATGCAGATCGTTAATGGCGGTCGAGACGTCGACGCCGTCTGTCCAGACGCGTCCGGCGTCGACGAACGCGCTGAGGATGACCGACGACTGCCGACCGTGGAGAGTGAAATCGGCGGCTCGCCAGCGGAGCTCGTTGTTCGACACGGCGATTCCCTTTCCGACGTAGCGATCCTTGGGCAACCCGCGCACGGTGCTCGCTCCACCCAGACCGTCTTGAGGTTTCTGTGTGGTTTGGACCTCGCTGAGGACGTAGAACGGCGCGTCGCCGCTGGTGTTTTGCACGAGTAGTCGATTCGCCAGCGTCACGCGGCCTCCGAGCGGCTGATAGTGACGAGCCGTCGCCGTCCATCGAGTAAAGCCGCTCGACGCGCCCAGCGATTTGTCAGCGCGCTGAATGATCGCATCGGCCCACGTCCCGGATTGCGTTCCGATCTCGCGGTCGCGCGTGTCCCAGGTGAGGCCGGCGCGCAGGTAATTGGTGTGGCCGGTGCCCGGTGTGTGATTCGACAGCTCGCTCTGGATGAGCGTGTGGCCGCTGTCGAACGGAGTGAGATTGAGCCGATCGATCGATGCGCCGGCTCCGACCAGAATGCGGAGCGATGGACTCCAGACCGCGTGTTGGAGGTCGGCCGTGGCGCGGCTCCGGTCGCGTCCATAGCGGTAGAAGTAGCGCGTGCTCCCGTGCTCGAGCGTCGGGTCGTAGGCCGACTGATTCCCGAGTCCGTAGTAGGGCGCCGACAGCTGCTGCTCGCGGCCGACGAAGGTCGTGATGCGCCACGGATGGTCGGGTCGCGCCGGCGCGTCGAAGAACAGCGTGTAGTCGCGCCGTCCCTCTGTCGTCAGGAAGACCGTCGGCTGCACCGTCCAGCGGTAGGAAACGGCGCTCGCATCGTAGCCGTAGAGCGCGACGATGACGCCATAGCCGAATCCCTCGTCGGCGTCGAAGTTGAGCGCCGGCAATCCCGAGACTTCGACTGACTTCTTCTGCGCATCAGCCTGCGAGGCGATCAAGCACAGCGCGGCACCGGCGAGACGGACCGCCTGGGACGAGCGAGCCATGGCAACTCCTCCGGTAGAGGACTGAGCCAATAGTGCCGCCCGGGACGGAGTCGATCGATTGGGCAGTCGACGTAGCCGCGCCGACGAAACTACGTAGCGACGCCGAATGAGACCTGGCTGAGCCGGGTAACGCTTGCCGCGCGTTGGCCAGTAGTGGAGGTTTCGGGATATGTCCGATCCGACGACCCCGACTCCCGCGTCCGCCGACACGAACGCGCTGCCGCCCACCGCCGATCAGGTGAAGTTGGCGCTCCGCAAGGTGAAGGATCCGGAGCTGAATCTGAACATCGTCGACCTCGGCCTCGTCTACGACATCATGGTCGACGGGCCGGACGTCCAGATCGACATGACGTTGACGTCACCCGGATGTCCCGCCGGCCCTCAGATCATGAACGACGTCGAGCGCGCCGTGAAGGCAATGCCTGGCGTGGAGAACGCGATCATCAATCTGGTGTGGCAGCCGTTCTGGTCGCCCGACCGCATCGAGCCGCGCGTGCGCGCGTACATGGGGCTCTAAAGTCGTACTGCGCCGCTCCATCGCCCTCGTCCCGACGGCCTAGGCGCTGTGTGCGGCGCGGTGGTGGTCGAGGGCCTTTAGAAAACTCTCACCGAGCACCGCGCGCTGCCATTGGCGGAGCTCGCCGATCGTCTCGAGCTCATCGCGCGATTTCGGGTTCTTGCGAGCCACCGCTTCGAGTCGATCGCGCGCGCACAGCACACCGGGATCGAGATCGAGTCGAGTCGCGGCCTCGTCGCGGACGGTCTTGAGCGCGCTCACGCGCACATCGAAGTCCGGATCGCGGTCCCAGCGCGCCGCTTTGGGAAAACGCGGGAGTTCGGCGTCCGGAACGGCGAGGCCGCGCTTCACTGCGTCGAGCACCTCGCTGCCCCGCGATTCGAGCAGCGCGCGCGGCATGCCCTTGATCGCGCCGAGTGCGTCGCGCGTCGCGGGCTGTTGGCGAGCGATGTCGAGCAGCTGCTCGTTCCCGACGACGCGGAATGTCGCGCGGTCGAGCTGACGTGCGATCGCGTCGCGCCACGGCACGAGCTCGCGCAGCACGGCGAGCTCTCGGCGTGTGAGATCGCGTGCGCCCTTGATGCGCAGGAATGCGTTCGCCGAGTCGTCGTCGCCCCACTTGGTGCCCTCGAGGAGGGCGAACTCTTCACGCGCCCAGTCCCAGCGACCCGCATGTTCGAGATCGTGCTTCAACCGGTCGCGCAACTCGAGCAGGTGGATCGTGTCCTGCGCCGCGTAATCGAGCATCCCCTGGGGAAGCGGCCGCATCGACCAATCCGCGCGCTGATGTTTCTTGTCGAGCTTCACGCCAAAGAATCGCTCGAGCAAAGCAGCGAGACCGAAGGCGCGGATACCGAGGAGCTGGGCCGCGATGCGCGTGTCGAAGATGTTCCGCACGTGCCAGCGATAGTCCTGTTGCAGCAGCCGCAGGTCGTAGTCGGCGTCGTGAAACACGATCTCGACGTCACGATGCTCGAGCAGGTCGCCCAGCAGCGACGGCGTCCCGATGGGAATGGGGTCGATGATCGCGGTTTGCTCGCGCGTCGACAGCTGGAGCAAGTAGATTCGATCAACGAACCGGTGGAAGCTCGCGCCTTCAGTGTCGAGCGCGAGAATTCGTGCGTTGGCGATCGATGTGAGGAACGCGTCGACAACGCGCGACGTGTCGAGGTAGACGGGGGTGTGCACGCTCGCAATCTAACCGGCACGTAGGTTGCCCGGAGCCAACGCGCATGAGTCATCCGCATGACGACGTGCCCACTGCGACAAGCGTCGCCCGCCGCCGCCGCGTCCGGCGCCGCCGACCAGGTTGGGGCAGCGCCGACGTGTTGCGCACCGCGGCGTTGGTCATGGCGATGTATCTGTTCGGCCGATTGGTTTGGTTCGCCAACCCGCTGGTCCTCACGGCGTTTCTCGGCATCTTGTTCGGCCTCGCCGTGTCATCGGGCGTCGATTGGTTGACGCAATGGCGGTTGCCACGCGGGCTCAGCGCGGCATTGATCGTGATCGGTTTCTTCGCGATCCTCTTCGGCTTCGGCGCATGGATGGCGCCCACGCTGCACGCGCAAGGCATCGAGCTGCGTCGCCGGCTGCCGGACGCGATCGACCGGGTCGAGACGTGGATCAACCATCGCCGCAACGGCGTGATCGGCATCGTCTTCTCCGGGTTGTCGAACGAGGCGCGCGTCGATTCGGCGGCGGCCACTCCGCAGCCCGGGCGCCCGCCGGTGGCGGTGACTCCACAGACCGCGCCGTCGCCGGCCACCGCGCCAACCGACTCGGCTGTGCTCGCGGCCACGCTCCGCCAGCGACTGAGCGCGCAGTTCAGCGGCGCAACGCGATACCTCTTTCCATTTCTCTCGTCGACAGTCGAAGTCGTTACCGGTTTGCTCATCATCATCTTCCTGTCGATCTACATCGCCGTCGATCCGGAAATGTACCGCCGCGGGATCATGCATCTGTTCCCTCGCGACCGGCGCGAGCGGACCGGCGAGGTGCTGTCCGCCATCGCCGCCGTGTTGCGCAAGTGGCTCGTCACGCAACTCATCGCGATGGTCACGCTCGGCATCGTGACGACCGTGATCCTCCTCGCGCTCGACGTCAAAGCGGCGTTCGCGCTTGGCCTGCTGTCGGGTCTGTTCGAGTTCATTCCGACGCTCGGCCCCATCATCAGTTCCCTTCCGGCGATCGCGATGGGCTTCCTCGACTCGCCGGAAAAGGCGCTCTGGGTCGGAATCGCGTACGTCGGAGTGCACTTCCTGGAAGGACATCTCCTGATCCCGTTGCTGATGAAAGGCGGCATCAACCTCCCGCCCGCATTGACGATATTCTCACAGGCGCTGATGGCCCTGCTGTTCGGTTTTCTCGGTCTCATGTGCGCGGTTCCGCTGCTCGCGGCGACGGTCGTCGGCGTGAAGATGTTGTACGTCGAAGATGTCGTCGGCGACCGGCAAATCAGCCCGGACGAAGATCCCCACAAGGGTGTCGAGGCGTAATCCGACGGCGAGCGTCGACGCGATTCCGCTCGTCGCTCGATTTCCGGCATTGGCGAGCGTTCCGCGCGTCGCGCTGGGTTCGTATCCCACGCCGGTTGTCGCGCTGACCAACGTCGCGCCTGCGCTGTGGATCAAGCGCGACGATCTCTGCGCCGATCCCATGGGCGGGAACAAGACTCGCGCGTTGGAGTTTCTCTTGGCGGACGTGCGCGCGGGCGATCACGTCGTCACCGTCGGCTCGGCGGGATCGACGCACGCGCTGGCCGTGGCGGTGTACGCTGCGCTGTTGGGCGCGCGCGTGTGGGTCGGCCGATGGCGACAGGAAATGAACGCGACGGCCATTCGCGTCGCCCGTCTCCTCGACGAGCGCACCGAGCGTGCGCCCGTCTTTCGCTCTCCCATTGGCGCGTACGTGTGGGCCTGGCGACAGCGGATGAGCGGAGCACGATGGATTCCGGCCGGAGGCAGCGTGCCGCTCGGAATTCTCGGTCACGTCAACGCTGGACTCGAGCTCGTGGCACAGATCGACGCAGGCGTGCTGCCGTCGCCGAATCGCGTCGTCGTGCCGCTCGGCACGGGCGGTACCGCCGCGGGGCTCGCGCTCGCGTTCCGGATCGCCCGACGAGAAATCGAGGTGGTCGGCGTCCGCGTCGTGCCACAAATCGTGGGGCGGCGGCGGCGCGTGCTGCATCTCGCGAACAGCACCGCGCGCCTGATCGAGCACATGAGCGGTGAGTCCGTGCCGCGCGTGCGGCGACGCGACGTTTCGATCGCACAGAACTACTACGGCGGCGCATACGGGCGTGAGACCGAAGTGGGCCGCGCCGCAGCCGTGCGCTTGCAAGCCGCCGCCGGCATCGGGCTCGATCCGACGTACAGCGCGAAAGCATTCGCCTGGGCGTTGGACTTCGTGTCGGGCGGCCCGACGTTGTTTTGGTTAACCTTCGACTCCCGTATCCTTGGCACGCCATGACGACCTTGCCGGAAGTCACGTTCCACATCTATCCGACAGATTGCGACATGCTCGGGCATCTGAACCACGCGACGATGCTCAATTTTCTCGAGCGCGCGCGGTGGGCGTTGCTCGAACCACAGATCGACGTGCGTCACTGGGCCAAGCAGCCGGTGTTCTCGGTCGTGCGGCACGTCGACATCGGATATCTCGCGCAGTCGCGACCGGGCGAAGACTTGGTGATTCGGTCCGGATTGCTCGCCGTTCGCCGCACGAGCTACATCATCAAGCAAGACGTGAGGAAGCTCGGGAGCGAGGGGTTGGTCGCCGAGGCGTCGATCGTGTTCGTTGCCATCGACCAGGAAGGACGACCCGTGCTCGTGCCGGAGAGCTGGCGCGAGATGCTTCCGCAGTGGCCGGAGCCGGATTGATCGCGCTGGTCGCCGACACCGAGATCACGTTCGACGACATCGGATCGGGATTGCCGGTCGTTTTTCTGCACGCGTTCCCGCTGAATCGCACGATGTGGGAGCCGCAGATCGGCGCCCTCGTCGCCGAGTGCCGATGCATCCCGATCGATTTTCGCGGATTCGGCGAGTCGGCGGCCGCGCCGCCATACAGCATGGATCGCTACGCCGACGACGTCGCCGGTGTGCTCGACACTCTGCAGATCGAGCGCGCCGTCGTCGTTGGCCTGTCGATGGGCGGCTACGTCGCATTCGCGATGTGGCGCCGACATCGTGATCGTATTCGCGGCCTCGTGCTCGCCGATACGCGCGCCGGGGCCGATACCGTCGAGACGGCGGCGCGCCGCCACGAACTGATCGAGGTCGCGGAAACGCAAGGCAGCACCGCGGTGGCGAACATGCAGATCGTCGGCCTCGTAGGAAAAACGACGCGCGACAAGCGGCCCGACATCTACGACTCGATCCATCGCATGATGGCGCAGACCGCGCCCGAAGGGATCGTTGGCGCGCTCGAGGCGATGATCGAACGTCCCGACTCGACCGCCACCTGCGCGACGATCGACGTGCCGACGTTGATCGTCGTCGGCGAAGAGGACGTGCTCACTCCGCCGAAGGAAGCACGCGCGCTGCACCGCGCGATCGCAGGAAGCCGCATCGAGGTGCTGCGACACGCGGGACATCTCTCGAACGTCGAGCGGCCGGCCGCGTTCAACACGGTGGTCAGCGAGTTTCTCGGCAGTCTGCTCTACAGTTAGGTTTCGCGCGATGTCGTCACCGCCTTCACCCACGAACGCAGCGTCGGCCGCCGAACAGCGCGCGAGCGCGCGAGTCGGCGCTCTCCTTTTTCGCAATCGCAGCTGGTTACCGGTTCCATTTCTGCTGGTCGCACTGCTCGCCCCCGCGCATCCTTCGGGCGCGAACTGGCTGATCGGCGCGGTGTTGATCGTGATCGGCGAGTGGATCCGCCTCGCCGGCGTGGCAGCCGCCGGCACCGTGACTCGCCGCCGCTCGCGTGACGTCCAGCGACTCGTGACCTACGGCATCTTCCGCTGGGTGCGGAATCCGTTGTACGTCGGAAATTTTCTCATCTGGATGGGATTCGTCGTCATCTCGGGCGTGTTGTGGTTTCTCCCGTTCGCCATCGTGCTGTTCGGGATCGAATACACGCTGATCGTGGCGTACGAGGAGGGCGTGCTCGAGTCGATCTTCGGACGCGAATACCTCGACTACAAGGCAACGACGCCGCGCTGGATCCCGCGCCCACCGGCGCAGCGAGAAGACGGACCGCACGACTGGCCTGAGGCCTGGCGCAGCGAGATCAGCACGTTCATGCAGTACGCTGCGCTGGCGGCCGTCTTCCTGATCAAACAGCGGTACTTCTCGGCCAAGCCCTAAGCTCGGGCGAGGTCCGCTCGCAGGTCACTTCTGCGGCTTGCCCGGCGGGTTGTCGCTCTTGAAGACGTCCCGGTTGAGCTGGATGTACTGCTTCAGATTTCCGGGCACGTCTTCCTCGGGGAAGATCGCCGTCACCGGACATTCAGGCTCGCAAGCGCCGCAGTCGATACACTCGTCCGGGTGGATGAAGAGCTGATCCGGTCCTTCATATATGCAATCGACGGGGCAGACATCAACACACGCGCGATCCTTGGTGCCAATGCAAGCTTCGGTAATGACGTAGGGCATGCGGAGCCTCGGATGGTCCTGCGATTCAAGGGCGTAGAGGCTAAGATAGTTGCATGCGTCTCATCGTCAACGGAGCCTCACACGACGTCACCCCGCCCGCCCATGAGACGCTGCTCACGACGTTGCGCGAGCGGCTCGACCTCACGGGCACGAAGCTGGTCTGCGGACGCGGCGAATGTGGGGCGTGTACCGTCCTTCTCGACGGCCGGTCCGTCTATTCCTGCCTCACGTTGACGGCGGCGTGCAGCGAGCAGGAGATCACCACCATCGAGGGCATCGGTCGCGACGGGACGCTGCATCCCATGCAGGCCGCCTTCATCGAGCACGACGCGCTACAATGCGGCTTCTGCACGCCGGGCCAGATCCTCGCGGCCATCGCGCTCCTTCGCGATCAGCCTCACCCGACCGAGGATGAGGTGCGCCGCGGAATGAGCGGCAATCTCTGTCGCTGTGGCACGTACCCAAAGATCCTCCGGGCCGTGCTGGCCGTCGCCGAGCAAGGGTCGTCCGATGGCTAAGCGCTTTGTCACGACCAAGGTCGAAATCGAAGGCCGCGAGGAGACGAAAGTCGTCGAGCTCCCGTCGCGCAATCCGACACCGTGGGACAATGAGGTCGAGCTTCACGTCGTCGGACAGCGCGTACCGCGTATGGACGCAGTCGAGAAAGTCACCGGCGACGCGCGCTACACCGCCGACGTTCAACTGGCCGGCATGCTTCATGTGGCGTTGTTGCGCGCGCCGGTCGCGCGAGGCCGCGTAACGATGCTCGATCTCTCGCCGGCGCTCTCACTCCCCGGAGTGCGAGCGGGTTTGACCGTCGACGACGTGCCGGACATCAAGCTCGACGGCGTGCGACTGTTCGACCGCGCGATTCACTACGCAAATCAGCCCGTCGCCGCTGTCTGCGCGGATTCACTCGAGATCGCTGAACGTGCGCTGCGCGCGATCGCAATCGCCGTTGAGCGCGAGCCACACGTCGTCACCGCGCGAGACGCGCTCGCCGCCGGCGCACCCAGCGTGCGGCCATCCGGCAACACGCCGCGCACTTCACCGCGAATCATTTCGCGCGGCGACGTCGACGCCGGGCTGCGTGACGCCGACGTCACGATCACGCGCGAGTACCGCACGCCCACGGCGCTTCACACCGCGCTCGAGCCGCATGGCGCGGTTGCCGAGTGGTCCGGCCGCCAGCTCACGGTGTGGGAGTCGACGCAGGGCATCTTCAACACGCGGCGCGATCTCGCAAAAGCGTTCGCCCTGCCACTGTCGTCGGTCCGGGTGATCAAGAACTACATGGGCGGCGGGTTTGGCGCGAAGAACGGAGCGTCGCACGCCACGTACATCGCCTCGGCGCTGGCGATGAAGCTCGGGCGACCGGTCCGCTGTATTCTCGATCGCGAGGGCGAGCAGACTGACGCCGGCAATCGTTCCGCGACCACACAGCGCGTGACCATCGGCGCCAAGCGCGACGGCACGCTGACGGCGATCACGCTCGACGCCACCATATCGCTCGGTATCGGCGGTTGGCTGGCTGGGCCGGGGCGGATCTATCACGAGCTCTATCGTTGCGCGAACGTGCGGAGCAGCGAGACGTTCGTCTACATGAACACGGCCGCGATGGCGTCGTTTCGCGCGCCGGGCAGCGTCGAAGGGGCGTTCGGTCTCGAGTGCGCGATGGATGCGCTCGCGCGTGAGCTCGACCTCGATCCGCTCGAGCTGCGTCGTCGCAACTACGCTGCGCACGATCAGGACAAGAATCGCATCTACTCGGCCAAGCATCTCGACGAATGCTACCGGCTCGGCGCCGAGCGTTTCGGTTGGACCGAGGCGCGTAGTACGAAACGCGACGCGTCGTCGCGCGTGCGAAGTGGAGTCGGAATGGCGTCGCTCACATGGGGCGCCGGCGGCGGCCCGCCGGCCTACGCCTCCGTTCGCATCAATCGCGACGGCACGATCGAGGTGCTCACGGGCGCACAAGACTTGGGCACCGGTGCGCGCACGGTGCTCGCGCAGATCGCCGCGGAAGTACTGGGCGCCAAGATCGACGATGTTCGCACCGTTCTTGGCGACACGGAGCGGCTGCCGTTCGCATCGAACTCATGGGGCTCGATCACCACGGCATCGGTCGGACCCGCGGTGCGCGTCGCGGCCGAGGAAGCGCGCGACTCATTGCTCGAGGCCGCGGCAGGAATGCTCGGCGCGGAGCCGGAAGATCTCGAGTCGCGTGACGGCGAGATACACGCCAAGAGCAACGATGCGTGC
>DASVYG010000044.1:0-3253 GCA_036392315.1 Gemmatimonadaceae bacterium | reverse complement strand
CACGGACACGAATGCGCCAATCGGCGAGCGTGAGCCAAGCGCCACGCGAACGAACGCATCGTTTACTACGACGACGGGCGGCGCCTGTGGGCCATCGCCTGATTCGATCGTTCGCCCCTGCCTGACGGCAATGCCGAGTGTCTGAAAGAAGTCGGGACTCACCGCCCGCAGCATTGCCGTCGCCGCGGAATCGCTCGCGCCTTCACGAACCTTGAACGACGCCGACATCAAGCCACCGCTGAGCGGCATCAAGCTGCCGACCGCGGCCCGCTCGACCCCGGGAATGGCGCGGACTCGTGCGACGAGTTGGTTGGTGAGATTCCAACGGGCCGCGCCGTCGCGATACCGCATGCCACGCATGGGAATCGTCGCGGTCGTGACGCCCGTTGCCTCGAATCCGGGATTCACGCGATTCATGCGAACGTAGCGAGCGTACAACGTCAGCGTTGCCGCCAGGAGGACCGTCCCGAGCGCCACTTGTGCGACGACGAATGCACCGAGCGCGCGAGTGCGCCCGCGCGAGCCCGCCGCCGTGCGCGATTCGCTGAGAAACGCCGTCACGTCGAGACGATGAAGCCACGCCGAGGGGGCGATCGAAGCCACGGCCGCCGTGCCGAGCGCAACGACCGCGGTGAACACGATCGCCGTGGCATCCAGCGAGATTCCCGCCTGCCGGGGAACGGCGACCGGCGCGATGCGTAGAAGCACGGCGTGCGCGACCACGCTCAGCGGAGCGGCGAGTGCCGCGGCGACGAGCGCAAGCACGATCGACTCGGCGAACACCAGCTCGACCAGTTGAACACTCGATGCGCCGAGCGCGAGACGGATTCCGTGCGCTGGACGCTTGATCGTCGTTCGTGCGAGCATCGCCGCCGACGCGTTCACGCAGGCAACGAGCAGAAGAAGGGCGACGCAGACGGAAAGCGTCACGATTGCGGGCCTCACGCGGCCAACCATGACATCTCGCAGCCCGACGGCGCGCGCACGCCAACCCTTGTTCAACGGCGAGTTGTCCTGGCCCGCACTCACCGAGCCGGCGTCGAGCTGCCGTTGGAAGGCAGCCATGCTCACATCCGGCCGCAGCCGAGCGAGGAGTGTGAGATCGCGTCCTCCGCGCCGCAACATCATCGGCGGTGGCGGCCGCCGCGGCACCCACAGCTCCACGTCGCGGTCCATGGCTGGGTTGCGCGGAAATTCGAACGTGTCGTCGGTGATGCCAACGACCGTGTAGGCGTCGCCATCGATCGTGATCGAGCGGCCAACGAGGCCTGGGTCGCCGCCGAATCGACGGCGCCACAATCCGTTCGACAACACGACGACGCGCGCTGGCATTTCGCCAAGGTCGTCGCGGCGAATGCCACGGCCGAGCACGGCGCGCGCTCTGAGCGTCGAAAAGAGATCCCCGTCGACGTTGGCGCCGATGACGCGCTCGGCGTCCGTGTCGCCGCTCAAGACGAGCTCCGAATACGAGAAGGCCGTGATTGAAGCGACGCCCCGCATCGCGCCGTAGCGCGGGACGTTCGCATATGCGACGCCGCTCGGCTCGAGATGTTTTTCCGGCTGGAACTCCTGAACCGCAACGAGCGATTCAGGGTCGCGGTACGGGAGTGGTCGCAGCAGGACTCCGCGTGCGACGGTGAAGATCGCGGCTGCGGCGGCGATGCCGATCGCCATCGTGAGCGCGATGAAGAACGATGAGACGGGCTCGCGACGAAGTTGTCTGGTCGCGCCCCGGAAGGCTGTAGTCATGCGGAATCCGCTCGGGATGCGGACAAGCATCGGGCGACGAGCGGATTTCCGAAGGGACTAAAGTCACACCTCAGAACGCGATCCGGTGCGTCCCCTTCACGATCAGCGCTCCGTTCAACGGACGAGCGGCCGATCGCAGGGACGGGAAGCGAAACGCCGCGTCCTCGCCGGTCGCGTAGCCCGAGTTCCAAACGACGAAGATGTCGTCGCCGATGCGAGGAATCCAATGGAGCCGGAGATTGAAGTCGGCACGGTCCGTCGCGTTGTTGTATTGGACGAAGCCGAGCACATTGACCCGAGTCGTGACGGCATACTCGAACTGCGTCGCCGCCACGAGCGCGTCGAACGCGCCCTCGGCGAGGTGCGCGCTCGTATTCGTCACCGACTCCGTGAGCCGAAGATGCCCGGAGCCTCGAAGCGAGACCGACGCCTGTTCAGTTTCACTCGTTCCGTCATAGAAGCGACCAAAACTCATTGACGCCGAGCCGCTCACCGGGCGTGCTGACGAGGTGGCGACAGCGAAGGTGCCGCGCGTGTACCAGTATGCTCGTGGAGTGAGTGTGACGCCCGGAACGATCTCGAACGGCGACGGCGGGTGGTCCATGGCGCGTTGCACGCCGAACGACGCGTTGTCTCCCGATTGCAGCGTCACGCTCAACGGATGCCATACAAGCAGCCCGGATTGCCAGTGTGTCGCATCCGTGAGCGAGCGATGCTCATCGGTGACGATCTGCCACCCGGGCAAGACGCGGAACCCGAGCTGCCGAATGCCGCGCCAGTTGGGTCGCGGCTGCAGGTCGACGAGACCCGAGCTCGCCAGAATTCCGTCCTGCGGGACGAAGCCAAGTGCCGGCGTGAATCCCGCGCCGACCTTGGCGACGGCGACGAACGCGTTGATCAAATCATTGGGATAGTCCAGCGACGCGGACCATGCGCTCGGCGCGCGACCGCTGTCGGTCGACGCAGTCGCCACCCAAGCGTTCGGCACCACGTTCTGGCCGTCGATCACGAGCGGAATCGACGTGTCGACACCGCCCGATCGCTGATCTCCGTTCACACCCGGGCCGCTCCGACTCGTCGCAATCGCGCCCACGTATCCGCGGCCGAACACGTCGCGGCGCACGCGCACCACCCCGTCGTTGGCCTCGTCCACACCTCCGGTCCTCGCGTCGAGCGCGCCGAGCGTCCAGCCGCCGATCCGTCCCGTTACCCGTGCGCCGCCGATGATGGGAACGGGGCTGCCATTCACGAGGCCGATACGTCTCGAGTAGAAGAGCTGCGCGACCTCGGGGTTGCCGAAATCGAAGATGCCGCTCGACTCGAGGAAGAAGTCGCGCTTCTCCGGGAAGAACAACGGGAATCGGGTGAGATTGATGACCTGCTGGTCGGCTTCGACCTGCGCGAAGTCGGTATTGACGGTGAGGTCCGCCGTGAGCGAAGTGGAGATCGCAAGCTTCGCGTCCGCGCCGATCTTCCCGGTTGGCACACCGTGTGTGACGCGTTC
>DASVYG010000043.1:0-11343 GCA_036392315.1 Gemmatimonadaceae bacterium | reverse complement strand
CGCGCCTCGTCGTCGATCGCCCACTCGACGGTCAACCGATCGCCAAAGCGCGCGGTCTGAATGTCGACGTAGCCGCGCAGGAAGTCGATCTCCTGCTCGAGCGCGATGTCGTGCTCGTCCATCCGGTCCAGAGCCGTGCGGAGCAGGTCACCCAATTGCGCCAGGACGCGGCGCGCGGTCACGACGTCTTCTGCCATGAGCGCTGATATCGTGTGCAGCGCATTGAACAGAAAGTGGGGCTGCAGTTGTTGCTGCAGCACGTGCAGCCGGAACCGGGCCAGCTCGACCTCCAACGCCGCCTCGCGCCGGGATCGATCGCGGTAGGCGCTGTAGTAGACGAGTGCGTGATACAGGAGCGCCGCGATCAGAAACATGACGGCGTTGAGCGCGATCGTCTGGCCGAATCGGAGTCGAACCAGAAAGAGAAACGATGCGTCAGACGGCACCCCGGAGGGCGGGCGCACGCCGAGCAGTCGAGCCAACGCCGTCATGATCAACGGGTCCACGACGCAGGCGATGACGGCGGCCATGATCCACACGGGTACGCGCCACGCCAGATTGCCGGTGCCCAAACGCTGATACCACCCGAGCAGGGTGATCGCAGGAGCGAGTACCACCCAGGGTGAATAGAATATCAACCCGCGGACGAAGACGCTCGCGATCGGGATGCGCGGACTCTGGTCACCCATCGACATAGAGAGCTGCTGCACCGTCATGAGGAGCGTGAGCAGCACCGTGCAGGCGATCGCGACTCCCATCGCGATCAGCATTTGCGAGCCAAGGCGAGCCGAGGAGGCAGGGCGGACCACGCCCGACGCGGCAGCGGCGTTTACGGTTGGCATGTGATTCCAACTTAACGACCGCTCGCGCATCGACAATTTCTTGCGGGTCAGCGACCAGATCCTGCGTGTGGCGCCTGATTCGTTGCCCACCAGCGAGCATCGCCGCAGCTTGACGTCATTCCGAGCGGTCTCGATCGGCGGCGTATGGCATCCCCATTTCACAGGAGAGATTTCGTGCTCCGCTTTCTTGGCAGCGTGGGATCGAAGCAGAAAGAGTCGCGAAAGACGTGGATAACACGGCTTCTGTCGGAGCTTGGCCAAGATGTTCGCTACGGTTTGCGCATGTTGGTCAAGAAGCCCACGTTCACGATCGTGGCTGTCCTGACGTTGGCTCTGGGCGTGGGAGCGAACACGGCCATCTTCAGCATCGTGGATGCGGTGTTGCTCCGTTCTCTGCCGTACCGCGATCCCGATCGTTTGGTACGCGTCTACTTCAACGAGCCCGGTGTGGGATTGCGGGACGTCAGGTTCTCCGAGCCAGAAATGGAGGACCTGCAGACGCGATCGGGCGTATTTGACGATGTCACCCCGATCTTCGAGGGCAACGAGATTGTGATCGGCGACGGACCGCCGGAGCGTGTCGATGGGGCCAATGGCAGTTTCAGCTACTTTTCCCTGCTGGGCGTGAAACCGCAACTCGGACGGTTGTTTGGTCCGCAGGACTTCGTGCCTGGTTTCGCTTATACGGTCGTGATCAGCGACGGCCTATGGCATCGCGCCTACGGCGGCGATCCGCACATTGTCGGCCGTATCCTCCGGCTCGATAACGATCCCGTGACGATTATTGGGGTTCTGCCGCCCGGATTTCGCCATCCTGGACCGACGATTTCCGGCGACGTGGATGTATTTGGCGCCGGCGGATTCATTGGCGACCCTTTTCCCAAGCCAGCGCGTGGTGCGCGGCGTTTCGTCAATGCAATTGGACGACTGAAGCCTGGCGTGACGCTGGCGCAGGCTCAGGCGCGGCTCACTACCATGGCTGCCGAATTACGCCAGGCCTTTCCCGGCGATTACCCGCCGCAGGCGCAATGGACGATCGAGATTCAACCATTGCAAGAAGTGTTGGTGGGAAACGTTCGGCCCATGCTCCTGGTGTTGCTGGGCGCAGTGATCCTGATCGTGTTCATCGTATCGTTGAACATTGCCAATCTCCTCTTGGCGCGCGCTTCGGGGCGACAACAAGAGATGGCCGTGCGGCAATCGCTGGGGGCGAGTCGCGGCCGGTTGGTGCGCCAGATGGTGACCGAGTCCATGCTGCTGTCGCTCATCGGCGGTGCCGCGGGAATCGCAGCCGCGGTGGGCACGTTGCGGTTCATCGTGCGCTTCGTGCCATCCAACGTTCCCCGCCTCAACGAAGTACGGATCGACTGGGTGGTGCTGGCGTTCGCTCTGCTGATTTCCATTCTCACCGGCTTGGTGTTTGGGCTCGCCCCCGCGTTTCATACCGCAAAAGTCAATCTCTCGTCGGCCATTCGCGAAGGCGGCCGAGGGTCCGGCTACAGCGCGAAGACCGGGCGATTGCGGGATGTTCTCATCGTCTCTGAACTGGCATTCGCGGTCATACTCATGGTGGGAGCCGGCTTGCTGCTGCGTACGTTGCGGAATCTGTTGCAGGAAAATCCGGGGTTCAATCCGACTCACGTTGTGACGGCAAACCTCGAGCTTCCGAATCCGAACGAGAGGGCCACGGACCCGTATCGCGATGTGCCTCGCCGAGCCACCTTCGAGCGTGAGTTGCTGCGGCGCATGAAGGAGATCCCCGGAGTGGACCTTGCCGCCATCACGTCAGCTCTCCCGAGCACCAATACCAACCCCAACGCCGTCGGCGGCGTGGCGAACGAAGGCTTCGCGATTGAAGACAGGCCGGACGAGTCCTTGAAGGATCTTCGCGCTGAGAGAATTTACATAAGCCCTGACTATTTCAAGGTGTTACAAACCTCACTCCTCCGCGGCCGCTCGTTCACCGAGGACGATGAAGACGGCAGGCCGTTGGTCGCCATCATCGATGAAAGCACCGCTCGTAAGTATTGGCCAAACAGCGATCCGCTGGGCCGGCGAGTGCGGTTCACGCGAGACGCGACCAAGCCATGGACGACCATCGTCGGAATCGTCAACGACATCAAGAGTGACGGTCTCGACATCGATGGCGTTCCCCACGTCTACGTTTCGACATATCAAGACTCCAACAAGCGACTGAGCGTGGTCTTGCGGACGGCTCTGACGGCGGCCGTGCTCGAACCGCAGATCCGGCGTGAGATCCAGAGCATCGATCCCAGCTTGCCGGTATTTGGCGTCGCTTCCATGAACGACGTCCTCAGTCGCTCACTGGCTACGCGCCGTTTTTCCGCCGATCTGGTGGGCGGATTTGCTGGCCTGGCGGCGCTTCTGGCCTCGATCGGGATTTACGGCTTGTTGGCGTATCTGGTCGGCCAAAGAGCGCGCGAAATCGGCATTCGTATGGCCCTGGGCGCGCGGCGGGAGAACATTCTGAGAATGTTCTTACACAGGGGGGTCGTGCTTGCTGGCGTGGGCATCGTTGTCGGATTGGTCGTTTCTGCATCGTCGGCGTCGGTGATGGCAAGTTTGCTCTATGGCGTGCGCCCCCATGATCCGGCGGTGTTTCTGATCGTGCCTCTGCTCTTATTTGCCATTGCCGTTCTGGCCAGCTATCTCCCAGCGCGGCGCGCGACGAAAGTGGACCCGTTGATTGCCTTGCGCGAGGCATGAACGCATCGGCTTATGGCCGGTCCATCAATGGTCGGTTTTTGGGTGCGCGCACGCGCGCACGCTCACGGTGCGCGGGGTAACAGAATCCGCGCGATCCCAACCGTTGCCTGTGCGGCGGCACCACCGCCCGGCCCGGCGCCAAGCGTACGAATGGCGATTGCATATCGCGCTCGGTGATCGCGATCGAACAGCAAGCTCACGAACAGACCCGCCGAGTTCGGCCGATCGAATCCCGGGCCCGTCCCCGTCTTGCCACCGAGCTCCCAGCCTGTTTCGCGGAGTGAATCCTTGATTGCCTTGGCCGTTCCCTCCTGAACACACCGTCGCAGCGCGCGCTGAAGCGATCGCGCGGTCCGTACGCTCATGACTCGCTGTGCCCCGCCCGAGGTCGCGCTGTCGATGCGCGATCGCTGACTGCGCACGCCGTCGTTGCCGATCACCTGCATCAGGGATGAGAGATCCAGGAGCGTTGTTCGAACGCCGGTCTCACCCACCGAGAAGGCGCCTGCCCACGCGGAGTCGGAAGCACTGCTCTCACCCGCGTCGGGTGCAAGTCCGAGCCTCGAGAGCTCGGTCAGAATCTTCGGAGCGCCGTCGTCACGCCGTAGCCGGATGGCAAGCTCCTTTCCCGCACCGTCGCACCCGTCCACGAGAACATCCGCCGTGGACTCCAATTCGCGGGACCCGAGGCAGTGGAACGCCTTGGCATCATCGTGATGCTCGAGCCACAGGGCTCCAATTGCCAATTTGACGGCCGACAGGGGCTGGATCCGCGCCATCGCATCGACCGATCGTTCCATGCCGTCCGGTGCGACGCGCGCGACAACGAGCAACTCCCCGCTCCGGACGTCACGCACCACAGCCGTTACGGGACGAGCGACTGCCATCAGCACCGAATCCGCGGATGCGTGCAGCCGCGAGCACGTGATGGTGTTCACGTATGTCAACACGCCGCGATCGGCCGATACGCACGCACGCGGCGCATGTGACTGCTCCGCACCATGCGTCAGCGGCAAACACGCGAGGCATGCCCGACACATGGCCGCAAGTGCAACCTGCTTTCTCATCGGGATCCATCTCCTCGCAAGCTCATTGCTGGTCAACGCCTCGAGTCAGCGAGCCGCGTGCGTTGGGCGCATGGGCTGGGGACCGTGGGGGACCGTTGAGCGTTGAATCTGCGCTAAGCCGTTTGCGCGTACGAAATCAAGCTGGCCGTCCACCACGCGGAATGTCCCAGAGGCCGTGCCGCGATCAACGAACGTCGCGCGCGGCGAAATGGTCCCGAAACTCTTTGAGGAGAAATGTCGCCGCGGGTTCGAGCCGGCCCAAATGGCTGGCTTGCATGAACACGATCGAGGCCTCAATGCTGATGCCGGACCGCGTGATTCGCTCGAGCCGCCGGCGCTTCGGATGCGAGGCGAGAAATCGCGCGGGGATGAGCCCGAGGCCGATCCCGCTCGCCACGAGAGACACCTGCATGTCGATATTGTTGATCTCTGAGGCGACTTCGAATGGAGAGCCGAGTTCGCGCAACTTCGCCTCGAGTGCCCGACGAATGAAGCACCCCGGCGGGTTGAGCACCCAGCGTGCGTCGAGGTCGCGATCTTTCGACTTGCTGCTGCGCCGTGTGGGAGGTTGCGGTCCTCTCGCCCTGACCAATACCAGACGTTCTGCAGCCAAGACACTGCTGGCCACATCGCCGGGCACGGTGTCGTCAGCCGCGAGGAACGCCAGTGCCACATCGAGTTCGCCGGTGCGCACCTGCTCGATGAGCTTCGGCCTGAGGTCGGTGCTCAGCACCGGTTGAAGCCGGGCGAAGCGATTCGTCAAGCGCTGAATCGACGCGACGAGGCTCGGTTGCGCGAGCGCGTGCGAGAGTCCGACGCGGAAGCTTCCGCTTGGCTCGGCGTCCTTCCTCGTGCTCGCCTTGAGATCGTCCATGATGCGCAGCATATGTCGGCCGCCGTCGAGCACCGCGTGGCCTTCACGCGTAATCCGCCCCGGTTTCACCCGACGATCGAGCAGTGGCGCGTTCAATGCCGCTTCGAGGCGCTGGATCTGCCGCGTGACCGCCGAGGGCGTCAGGCACAGCCGTTCGGCGGCCCGCTGCAACGACCCTGATTCGGCCAGGACGACGAACGTCCGCATCTCATCGAGCACGACAGACCTCCCAGTTGCTGGTCGAGCAATATGATATTGCAAAGATTGCATTTGACGCAAGTGTGAATCTGCCTTAGGCATTCGTGCATCGCCTTCTATATGATGGTGCGCCACGGCATGACGTCGGCTGACGAATTTCATTTGCCCACGCCACCACCCTCATGGAGATCGTATGAAGTCACTTCGCATCGCCATCGCAAGCCTCGCTCTTCCAGTCGCGCTCGCCGCTCAGCAGCCCGCCGCGCCGCAGGCCAACCCGATCACGGCGGCGTTCAAGTTCCGAATCGCGGCCAATCACCGTAACATCGCGCAGGCATTCGACTCAATTCCTGAGTCGAAGTTCGGCTACAAACCGACGCCCGCGCAGCTGACCTTCGGCTTCATCGCACAGCACGTCGCGAGCGACAGTTACCTCTTCTGCAGCAACTTCGGCGCGATGAAGCCGACGATCGACCCCAGGGACACGTCGACGCCCGACTCGGTCAAGGCAACGTGGCCAAAGGCCGAGCTCGTGTCGAAACTCAAGGCATCGTTTGCATTCTGCGACCAGGCGATCGAACAGGTCACCGATGCGACGCTCCCCGACGCGATTTCGTTCACGCTGGGCGGTGCCGAGCGGAAGTCGACGCGCATCAACATGGTACTCCTCCACGCGCTCGATCTCGCCGATCACTACAGCCAGATCGCGAACTACATGCGATTGAACGGCATGGTCCCTCCGACGGCGCTGCCGAGACCGGGGCGCGGAGGAAAGTAGTCTCAGCTTCCGTCGACGTTAAACCGTGCGCGCGGATGCGCGCACGGTTGGCGGAATACCAAGTCAACGAACGGGTGTTAGTCCCTTACCTCAGTTGAGGCAAGAAATTATGAACTCGCTCATCAGCCGTTCGACCGCACTTGTCGCCGTGGCGATCGCCTCGCTGCTCGCCGCCACTCCCGCGCGCGCTCAACGTGACGAAGGCGCGATTGTCGCCGCGGTCACGAAATTCTTGGACGGGATTCGCACTCGCGACACCTCGCTCATGCGCTCTACAGTCGTATCCGGCGCCACATTGATGCCCGTTGGCGGGCCAACGGGTCTGGGCGCTCCGTCGGCGATCGACGCCATCATCGAACGCACTGGCAAGGGCACCGGCCCCGGCAACGACGAACGGATCGACACGCCCAAGGTGCAGATTGACGACCCGCTTGCCTCACTCTGGGCGTATTTCACTCTGACGCGCCCTGGCGAAACCAGCATCGATGTCTGCGGGGTCAACATGTTCCTGCTTCGAAAGGGGCCGGACGGCTGGAGGATCTTTCAAATAGCGGCGACGAGTCGGAAGGAAGGCTGCAGGCCGATCGTCAAGTAGCTGAAGACAAGCCATGAGCGGTGGCAAGGTGCGCTCGTGATGGGCCACTAGCTGGCGATCATCTCGATTTCGACTTGCGCACCCAGCGGCAGCGCGGCGACGGCGACGGTGGTGCGAGCTGGATACGGAGCGACGAAATGTCTGGCATACACTTCATTCATTTCGGTGAATCGCGTTATGTCCATGAGATAGACATTCACTTTCACCACGTCGGCGAGCGTTTTGTCCGCTGCCTCCAAAATCACTTCGAGGTTGTGGAAGATTTGCTCCGTCTGGGCGGCGACGCTGCCCTCGATGAGTTTTCCCGTGGCCGGGTCTTGTGCGACCTGGCCGCTCGTATACACGCGGTCTCCGTCGCGAACGGCAGGTGAAAATGGACCGACGGGCTTGGCCAAACGGTCGGACGTAATGGGCTCGAGCGGCATATTAATGATTGTGTGGTGAGAGGGTGGTGGTGGAATGATGAAACCGTAATCCGACGTTGCCTACTTGAGCACCTCCATCGGTGAGACGCGCGTGGCGCGTCTCGCCGGAATGAAACACGCGGCCATCGTGGCGATTCCGAGCAGCGCCGGCACGACCGCGAACGTCGTCGGGTCGCTCGCCGACACACCGAACAGGAGGCTGGACATCAGCCGCGTCACGACGATCGACGCGCCCAGCCCGACGATGGTTCCCATGGCCGTGAGAATGAGGCCGGGGCGGAACGCGAGGCTGAGGATATCCCCCGGTTTCGCACCCAGGGCCAGCCGAATGCCGAACTCCTGCGCGCGCTGGCCGACGACGAAGGCCATCACTCCGTAGATCCCCAGTGCAGCGAGCAGGAGTGCAACAACCGCAAAGACCGACATCAAAAAGAGTGAGAACTGTCGCCGCGCGAGCGAAGCCGACCTCAGTTCCGCCATGGTCCTGACGCTAAAGACCGGGAGCTCCGGATTGATGCTGTGCACGGTCTGCGTCAGCGCTTCCTTCGTCGCCTTCGCATCCACGTCGGAACGTGTGCGGAGAAACACGGCCAGCCTTACGGTGGGAAATTGAAGAATGGATTGGTACACGCGAGGTGGCGGCGACGCGTCCAGTCCGTCATTGCGCACATCCCCGACGACGCCGACGATGTCGGCCTCGTATCGAGTACCCCGAAAGGCATACCGCAGTTGTCGGCCAATGACGTCTCGTTGCGGTGAGAATCTGCGGACGAACGCCTCGTTGACCACCACGACTCTCGCACTGGAGTCTGCATCGTGATCGGTGAAGACACGCCCCTTCTTCAGCGGCGTCTTCAGCGCGTCAAAGTAGCCTGCGCTCACGGCTCCAAACTCCGCGGCGTGGTCATTGTCCTGCGTCGACGCTTCGTCGGGCAAGGAGAAGGGGACGGTGCTGTTCACCGTGTTGAGCAGCGGGATGTCGGTTGACGTGCCGATCGCCGTTCGCTCCATGCCCGGGAGCAGTGCGAGCCGGGCAATCAGGTCCCTGGCAAGTCCGGCGCGCTGCGCTACCGTCAGGTATTGATTCGCCTTGGGGTTGTTCGGAACGGGCACCCAGATCTGACCGGCGATGAGTCGCTCGGGATCGAGACCGGGACTCTGACTCAGCACGGCCGAGAAACTGCGGACAAGCAATCCGGCGCCAATGAGCAACACCGCCGATAGCGCGACCTCCAGCACGACCAACGCGGCGCGCGATCGGTTTTGGCGCAGGCTCTGTCCACTGCCCGTGCGGCCGCCGTCCCTCAAGTCGCGATTGGGATCGATCGCCGATGCGTGAAGTGCCGGCATCAATCCAACCAGTACTCCGGTCGCGAGCGAAAGCACGAGCGCGAACGCGACCATTCGCCAATCCGCATGCACCTCGGCGAGGCGAGGCACGTCCGCGGGCATCAGCGTAAGAAGCGATCGTTGTGCGATGAGGAGCACCGCAAGGGCAGCCGTGCCGCCGGCCAGCGATATGAGCATGCTCTCGGTCAAGACCTGTCGAAGAAGCTGGCCTCGCGCCGCGCCCAACGCCTGACGAATCGCGAACTCGCGCGTCCGTGCCGATGCGCGTGCGATCAGCAAGCTGGCCACGTTGACGCACACGATCAGGAGCACAAAACTCACCGCGGCGAGCAGAATCACGAGCGTCGGTCGCACGTTGCCCGTCAAGCTGGTCTGGGCACGCTCGAGGCGAAGCGACCAACCCTGCTGCTTGGGATAATCGCTGGGGTAGGCCTGCTGCAACGAATTCGTCAACGCATCGAGTCGCCGCTGCGCCTCCTCGAATGTGACTCCCTGTTTCAAGCGACCCAACGCTCCGGGCAAGGGCCGCGCGTTTCGCAGCAGCCACGACGGCGGCCAAGGATCGCCCGCGAAGCCGGTCGCCAGCCACATGTCGACGTCGCCGCCCAGCGTATTGCCGGGGTGCCGAAACTCGGGCGGCATGACGCCGACGATGGTGTACGGGTCTTCATCCACGCGAACCCGGCGCCCGATGATATGCGGATCCGATCCGAATTGGCGCTCCCACAGCCCGTGGCTGATGACGACGGGGTCCAGAAAGCCCGGCACCCACTCGGACTGCGTGTACGTCCGTCCCAACGCCGGCGTTGCGCCGAGGACCTCGAAGTAGTTCGGGTTCGTACCCAGCACCCCGATCCGCTCCACTTTGTCGCCGCCGGCCAAGGCCGAACTCGAGGGATAGATCGCGCTGACCTGTTCGAATATTCCGGAACGTTGCAAATCCTGTAGTTCGGGCACTGACATTCCCGCGTCCTTGGCCCCCGCGCCGCTCAGATCATCGAACACGCGCACGAGGCGGTCAGGCTCGCGGAAGGGCAGGGGTTGCAGCAGCACGGCGTTCACGACGGCGAAGATCGCGAGATTCGCCCCAATCCCGAGCGCCAGCGTCAGCACGGTAATCGTGAGGAACGCGGGGCTCTTCCTCAGCGTCCGCAGTGCGTAGCGCAGGTCCTGCAGCAGACCGTCCATACTCCTCCTCCATCCGATGACGTCAACGGCGAGATGGCAATCGGCGATCGCCACGTCGCATGGAGGAATGGCTAATGTCGGCGGTCTGGTGCGTCAAATGCAACTTCAGCACTATGATATTGCCGGAACCGCACGACACTCCGGCGCGGTGCATCCGCGAAACGCCCGAGTTGCGTCAAGCCCTACCTCGGACGTCGGAGTTGCCATGCGAGCAATATGATCGTGAAAACATTGCAGTTGACGCACCCGGCTCGCAGCCCTAGACATTCGTCCCGGTATGGGACCGGCCGTCAGTCGATGCGCCGACGTTGGCACCGTCATTGAGGGAGGTGAGCCATGGAGTTTGATGTCGCGCTGGGTACCTCGGTCCTCGAGCGCACCCCCCGGACGCTCGACGCGTTGCTGCGTGGGCTCGGCCCCGCGTGGATCGACGCGACCGAGGGGCCGGAGACATGGAGCCCGTATGTCGTCGTGGGGCACCTGATCCTCGCTGAGCGCAACAACTGGATCCCGCGCGCGCAGCTCATCCTCGCACAGGGACCGAACCGCCGTTTCACGCCGTTCGACCGCGTCCCGCCACGTCGCGAGAGTCAGAATGAATCGCTCGACGATCTCCTCGACGAGTTTGCGAGGCTGCGTGCGGCGAACCTCACGACGCTCGCCGGTTGGCGACTGACCGACACCGAGCTCGCACTCGAGGGGGAGCACCCTGAGTTCGGAGCGGTCATGCTCCGGCAGTTGCTGGCATCCTGGATCGCCCACGACCTGGGGCACCTCGCGCAAATCGCTCGTGTGATGGCGAAGCAGTACGGTAGCGCGGTGGGGCCGTGGCGTGCGTACCTGTCCATCATGACCCGATAAGATGACCGCTGCCGCGATCGAGCTGGTTGCCGTCGAGGATGCGGCAACGCGAGAAGCCGCGCGGCAGCTGATTGCCGAGTACTTGCGATGGATCGCGAGCGGTGCCGCCGCGAGCTACGGCCTGTCGTTCGATGTCGATGCCATGGTCAGGTCGGATCTCGAGGATCCGTCAAAGTTCTATCCTCCAGACGGCCGGTTCTACGTGATCCGACGTGAGGGCGCGTACGTCGGAGTCGGATGCCTCAAACGCCTCACGCCGTCCGTCGCCGAGATCCAGAGGATGTACGTGCAGCCGCACGTCCGAGGAGTCGGCGCAGGCCGCCTCCTCCTGCAGCAACTCCTGTCAGACGCGCGGCAGATCGGCTACGAAGCCGTGCGGTTGGAGAGTCTGAAATTCCTGTCCGCAGCTCACGCGCTCTACAGGTCGGCTGGCTTCGT
>DASVYG010000042.1:0-2844 GCA_036392315.1 Gemmatimonadaceae bacterium | reverse complement strand
CGCTTATCGCTCGTCGCGCCGTGCAGATACTCGTTGATGCAATGCAGTGGCGCGCCCGTCGCTCGCACGGCGCCCTTGTCGAGCAAGATCGCCTTGGTGCACAACTCGGCGATTCTATCGAGTTGGTGAGACACCAGCACGACCGGCGCACCCGCGGTGGCCATCTCCTTGATGCGCCCGAACGCCTTCGCCTGGAACGACGCGTCGCCCACAGACAACACCTCGTCGATGATCAGGACGTCCGGCTCGAGGTGTGCCGCGATCGAGAATCCGAGTCGAGCGTTCATGCCGCTGGAATAGCGTTTCACTGGCGTGTCGATGAAATCGGCGATGCCGGAGAACTCAACGATCTCATCGAACTTTCTGCGCACCTCGGCCTTTCGCATCCCCATGATGGCGCCCTGCAGAAACACATTCTGCCGGCCGGTCAAGTCCTGATGAAATCCCGCGGACACCTCGATCAGCGCGCCGATCGTGCCGGTCGTCTGAACGACACCCGCTGTTGGTTCCATGATTCGATTCAGAATCTTGAGCGTCGTCGACTTGCCCGCGCCATTGCCGCCGATGATCCCGAGCACGTCACCCGGCCTAACCTCGAATGACAGATCTCGAATAGCCCAGAAATCACGGCTGTCGGCCTGCGTGGGCTTGCGTCCGATGACGCGCCGGGCCATTGCTGGGATGAGATCCCGCAGGGAGTCGTGCGCGCGGCCGCGACGGAACCGCTTCCACACACCCTCGAAAACGAGCGACGGCGTCATGGCTTAGGCCATCTCCGCGAAACGACTGGACGCATGGCGGAAGATTTTCATGCCAATCGCGAGCAGGAGCACCGCACTCGCCGTCGCGTATCCGAGCATCCAGGGCGACCAGACTGTGATCGGACCCTTGGCCGTCGTGACGGTCAGTGGCGTCAACAGATTGTGACCGCGAACCATCGCCAGGTCCATCGCCTGAACGAATGGCGAAAGCGGAAGCGCCATCATGATAGCCGCTCCTTTGCGCCCCAACATCTGCGGCTCGAAGAAGACCGGTGTCGCGAACACTCCGAAGTTGAGCACCACCTGGACGATGTACTTCACGTCGCGATAAAAGAGATTCGCGCAACTCAGCAAAAGCGCGATTCCCACCGTGAACATGATGAGCAGAATGAATACAACCAGTACCCAGAGCGCGGCCCACGAAAGCGAGACGCCAATGAACGGCAGAATCGCCATGAGAATGATCAAGCCAACGATCAAATCCGGAGTTTGCGCGAGAACAGTGGCCAGCGGAAGCGACTCGCGCGGAAAGTACACCTTCCCGATGAGATTCGCGTTGCCAATTATGCTTTGTGTCGCGGTCGACAGCGAGCCAGCAAAGAACGCCCACGGCAACGCCTTGGCGCCGAGCGAGCCGATGCTGCTTCCTTCGAGCGGCGAGTTCGACATGGTCATCACGACGATCCGGAACATCATCCCGGCGCCCACGATCAACAGTGGCATCAGCAGGGCCCAGGCGAAGCCCATGATGGCCTGGGTGTACCTGATCGTCACATCCCGCAGCACGAACTGCGCGACCAGGTCGCGTGCGTCCCACACTTCGGCGACAATCGTCGCTACCGACGTTCGGCGACGCACGAATGCGGTCGGTGGCTTGGCGTCTTTGACCGAAACTGATGCCGTCATTCCGGGCGACCAACCAACGTCGTTTGTATGATGTTGCCCACTGGATTCTTTGCTGTGGTGCAGCCAAGCTCCCTAACAGACGAGTCGCCGCTGTAAGCGGTCACGACCATAAACCGCGCCTGCACCTGAGTTTGCACGGTAGGACTAGACCAATCTAGCGACGCGCTCAGCTCAAGAACCGTACTGGAGCTCGATCCAGTTGCGGTAGCTCCCGTCCATCACGGCGCGCCACCACGGCTCGTTATCCAGGTACCAGTCGACGGTGCGCGCCAACCCCGTCCGCAGCGTCTCCCGCGGCTCGAAACCAAGCCGGCTAGCGATCACGGTCGGGTCGATCGCATACCGCCGATCGTGTCCGGGACGGTCGCGCACATGCGTGACCAGCTCCGCGCAACTCCGCCCATCGCGCGCCGCAGGACAAATAGCAAAACGCTCGCCAAGCGACGGGTCAGCCTGGAACCGCCGATCGATTAAATCGCAGAGCTGCTCGATGATGTGCACGTTCTGGTGCTCGGCACGGCCGCCCACGTTGAACGTACACCCGCTCACGTCAGCCTGAACGATCCGATCGATCGCATTGCAATGGTCCTCCACGAACAACCAATCACGCACCTGCCGCCCGTCGCCGTACACCGGCAGCGCCTTGCCTTGAAGCGCGTTGACGATCATGAGCGGGATCAGCTTTTCCGGAAACTGATACGGACCATAGTTGTTCGAGCAGTTGCTGATCGACGTCGGCAACCCGTAGGTGTGATGATACGCGCGCACGAGGTGATCGGACGCCGCCTTGCTCGCCGCATACGGCGAGTTCGGCGCGTACGGCGTCTGCTCCGTGAACGCCGGATCGCTCGGCGCGAGCGTTCCATACACCTCGTCCGTCGAGACGTGATGAAACCGGACGCCCGGACGCCAATCTCCGTTCTGCGACCACGCGCGACGTGCGGCATCGAGCAGCACCTGCGTGCCGACGACGTTCGTGCGCACGAACGTGCCCGGCTCCACGATCGATCGATCGACGTGCGACTCGGCGGCAAAATGCACGATGGTGTCGACGTCGTGATCGGCGAGCGATTTAGCGACGACGTCGGCGTCGGCGATGTCGCCGTGGATGAACTGCATCCCGTTCGCCTCCAAGCCGGCGATCGTCGCCATGTTGCCGGCGTAGGTCAGCGCGTCG
>DASVYG010000041.1:0-12505 GCA_036392315.1 Gemmatimonadaceae bacterium | reverse complement strand
CCGGCGAGCACACCGCGTCGCGGCGACTTCAAGTGCGGAATGAGCTGCTCGAGCATCCGCGTGTCCACGCCCGCAAAGCGCAGGTTCGTGTCGTGAATCGTGATCGTGTCGGCCAACGTGACGCCGATCGAGCCGGTGGTGCGTGACGTTCCCATCGTGATATCGGCGTTGGTCACCGCGTAGTCTTGCACCGCGCCGTGCCACATCAGCTTGAGGTCGAGCTTCCCGCGCCCGTCCGACGGAAGACGCGGATACACCCAGCGGATGTCGCCGAAGCTCGCGGGATCGGTATGAAGCGACAGCGTCAGATCGCCGCTGCTCAACGCATAGCTTCCGTCGCCCGATGCCTTCGAGTTCGGTAGCGCGGCGTACGCGCCCTTCCACCACACCGAATCGTTGTTGAACGGAAATACCCCCTTGAGATCGACGACCCTCGCCGCGGGCGGACGGAACGGATACGCCACCATCGACAACGCCGAGATCTCGGCCAGACGATTCGCATATCCGGGCTCGGACAACCGCAGCAACGGAAGGGTCGCCGTCATCGAGTCGAACTGCACGATCTTCTGAAATCCACCGGGGACCCGCTCGATCATCAGACGCGAGCCGCCGCCGAGTGCGTCACGAATCGCGCTGTCGCGGGCCGCGGCGCCGAGCCGCTCGCTCGGCTTCCACGGCGTGCGCACGATGAGCTGGCCGTTCACCATCTTGGCGGACGTGAAGCGAATCCAATCACCCCACGCGTTTTGTTGCCGCGTCGGCTTTGGCGTCGTATCGCGCGGAAAGATGCGCTGCCAATTCCAGGACCCGTTCGGCGGATGATCGATCACCACGAGTGGTCGAACGAGGATCGCATCCCGAATCCAGATTCGTTTCCGCAGCAAACTTGCGATCTCGTAATTCGCCTTGAACGATTCGACCGCGATGAACGGTTGTCCGGCGCTGTCGGTGATCACGAGATTCTGCACCGTCATGCCCGAGAGCAGGTTGCCCGACACTCGGCCAATGGTCGCCTTGCCATGGACCATTCCGTTGAGCGCCGTCTGCGCATAGCGGCGTACGCGCTCGTGTCCCCAGTCGGTTGCGGTGACGACGTACACCGCGATGACCGCCAGCGCGATCAGCGACGCGAACAACGACGCGGCGACGATGATGCCGCGACGCCAGTTGAGCGGCTCCGGCCCGGGTCGCAGCACCTCGATACCGTCGTGCTGCGCGGGCCCAGGCGCGCCGCTCGCACCGCGGTCGTGCCGCCAGGCCGCCATCAGTACGCCTCTCCAATCGAGAAGTGCAGCACCAAGCGATCGAGCAACGTTTTGCCTTGCGTGTAATTCCGCGACGCCCCAAGTGGGACGATGCGCCGCTGTCCCGTGCTGTCACGCACCGCGGTCACCACGCCGAGCGTCTCGGTCCGATTGGGATTGATGCCGAAGTCGACGCGGATCGGGCCCACGGGCGACATGTAGCGAATGCCGAAGCCCGGCGTGATCGCGCCCGTCCCTTTCACGATGTTCGTGACGGTCTGAATGCCGCGAATGCTTCCCGAGCCCACGATGCCGCCGTCCACGAATACCGCGCCCACGAAGTTGCGGATGTTGGGTCCGAGCGGCAGCGGCACGCGATACTCCACGCTCCCCTCGATCAGCGACGTGCCGCCAAGCGGCTGCGGAATGAAATTGGCGGGCGACAACTTGGGGGAGTTCGGGTCGCAGAACTTGACCGCCTCCACCGTGAGCGCACACGTTCCACCGCCCACGCTCGTCGCACCCTTGAGCAGCGTCGAGTCGTCGATCGTCAGGATGCGCGGCCCCAGCTGGTTCTCCGAGAAGCCACGTACGGAGTTCGCGCCCCCGGCGTAAAAGCGTTTGCGCGGATGCAGCAAGCCGATGTCCGCGCCGCTGTTTATCGGCCGCACCCAACCGACGCGCAGGTGCGCGGAGTAGACGTTTTTCGTCCGGCTCTTGTGGCCATACGCCGCGGCGTCCACGAACAAGCGGTTGTACCGGTAATCCGACGCGGTGTACGCCGACGCATGCTCGAAATCGACCCGCGCCACGTAGCCTTTCGTCGGCGAGAACGGCACGTCCGATCGATCGACGAATCCGGTGAGGGTTACGGGCGACAACGACTGATGCGAGCGCAGCGTTCCGATCGTGAGCGAGTCGCAGACGCCGAAGTTCACGCAGAAATACACGTCGCTCGCTTGTACGCGATTGACCTCGTAGCGGTAGTTCAAGCTCACCGGCGCGCGAATCTTGAGCTGATGCGTGAACGTCGCCGTTCCACCCACGCCGCGGTCGATGAACACGCCGGGATTGATGTTGCGGTGCGCGAATGCGCCGAATCCCGCCGCGTCGGCCGGGCGCTGGAGAAACGCCGGCTGCTTGAAGTCGATGCTCGCCGTGTACGTCGGCTGCACGTACGGCGAGATGTTCGTGTCGGGCGCCGCGAGGTCGTTGCGGATGTTGCGGAACGTGCCGCGGCCCTGCAAAGACGACGCGAGCAGATTGCCGACGGAGCCGTCGATGTCCAGTCGCCGCGCGCCGCCGAACAGGTTGTAGCTCGTGTAGTGCGCCTGAAACTGCAGGAAGTCGATGTTGGTGAGCCCGGGCCCGACGCGCGCCTCGTGCAGCGGCGCCTCCGTCACGTCGATGTTCACGTTCTTCACGCTGTCGTACTGCGGCGGCACGTCGATCGCGGCGAGCCGGAACAAGTTCGACTCGTAGAGATTGCGCTGGCTTTCCAGCACGTCCGACTGGCGGTAGAGGTCGCCCTGGCGAAACGTGATCGAGTTGCGAATCGTCGCGACGTCCACACGTTGCGTCCCCGTCACGGTGATGCGCCCGACGGTCGTTAGCCGATTCGGCGTGAGCTTGAGGCCCACGTCCGCCAAGTACGTCGACGTATCGACGACCACCGACGTGTCCACCACGGCGTCGCCGTAGCCGCGATCCCACAGCTCGTTCTGAAACAGCACGCGCATGGAGTCGAGCACGACCAGATCGAGTGGATCGTTGGCGCGCAGGAGCGTGAGACGATCGCGGGTCTTGTTGCTGATCAGCGTCGAGTCATAGGTGATCGCCATCTTCCGAATCAGCGTCGGACGATTCTCGTGGACGTCGAAGGTGACACGCGCCTGGCGTGGCCCGATGAGCGTCACCGACGTGTCGACCTGCGCGTCGCGATACCCGCGCTTCCAGTAGTACAACCGGATGCGGAGCACGTCGCGACGAAATTCGTTCTCGTCGAAGTAGTGTCGGTCTTGAAAAGTGCCGGAGTGACTGAGGAGGCAGAACGGCTCGAGCACCATGCTTCGGCACTTCGTGACCTGGGTCGAGATGCTTCGCTCCAGGTCGCGCACGTCGATGTGCTTGACGCCAGTGACGTCAAGCTTGCGGACCTCGGGTGCTTCGCGCTGCATATCGTGGGTGTTCTGGGCAGTCATCCGCTGCGGGCTGACTGCGATCGTCACTCCCACGGCGAATGCCGCCGCCCACAGGGAGACTGGGCGACACATGGCCCAGCCGAGAGAAGCAAGGCCCGGACCGGGCCTTTTCTGAGGGCCTACGGACGGGGTCGCTAAGGCTGAACGGCGCGAAATCCCTGACGGCGCGAGATCCCTGACGGCGCGAAATCCCGAAGGGCGCGAAATCCCTAAGGGCGCGGAATTCCTTACTACGCGGAATTCCTAACGGCGCGAAATGCCTGACGGCGCCACATGCCTTACGGCGCCAAATGCCATTGAGCGTAAGATGCCGGACGACGCGACTACCAGACGACGCGACCGCCGAGAAATCGAGGACCAACGAGCGCGAACGGCCCAGGGCTGAAAAGCGGAAGCAACTAGTCGTCGTTCACGCCGTTCGTGGCCGCGCCTGGTGCGCGGTAAGGCATTCCGCGCAGTAAGGAATTCCGCGTAGTAAGGAATTCCGCGTAGTAAGGAATTCCGCGCCGTCAGGGATTTCGCGCCGTAAGTCAGTTCAGCGTCGGGCTGGGTTTATAATCCTGCCAGCAGCGCGTCATTCGACGGCGTCGCCGCGATGCGCTTGATCAGCCACTCCATTGCCGATTGCGGCGGCATCTGACTCAGCCCGCGGCGCAACGTGTACACACTGTCGATCTGGTCGGGACGGAACAGCTTCTCCTCTCGACGCGTGCCGCTCGTGCCGATGTCGATCGCCGGATAGATGCGCTTCTCGGCCAGGCTGCGATCGAGCTTGATCTCGCAGTTGCCCGTGCCCTTGAACTCCTCGAAGATCACGTCGTCCATCCGCGAGCCGGTCTCCACGAGCGCGGTGGCGATGATCGTCAACGAGCCGCCGCCCGAGGTATCGGGAATCGACCGCGCCGACCCGAAGAACGCTTTCGGCTTGGCCATCGCCGTCGCATCGAGTCCGCCCGACAACGTACGTCCCGTTCCGCGCTCGGCGGTATTGTGCGCGCGTGCCATGCGCGTGAGGGAATCGAGCACGATCACCACGTCCTTGCCGCTCTCCACCAGACGATGGGCGCGGTTGAGCACGATGTCCGTGACTTCGACGTGCCGTTGCGCCGGCTGGTCGAAGCTCGACGAGATGACCTCGCCCACGCCCCACGAGATCGCCTCGCTCACTTCCTCGGGACGTTCGTCCACGAGCAGGATGAGCAGCGACGCATTCGGGTGGTTGATCGCCACTCCCTCGGTGATCGCGTGCAGCAGCGTCGTCTTGCCGGCGCGTGCCGGCGCGACGATCAACGCCCGCTGGCCGTAGCCGATCGGCGCAATGAGGTCGATTGCCCGCCGTGTGAGCTCGTTTCCCGTCTTGGCCGGACGCCCCGTCTCCATGAACAGCTTGCGCTCCGGATACGACGCGGGCAGGGAATTGAATTCGGGACGCTTGGCCGCGAGCTCCGGATCGGCGTCGTTGATCGTACGAATCTCCACCACGGTCGGTCGTCCGCGCGGATCGAATCCGATCGTCGCATCGACCAGATCGGCGCGCCGAAGCCCGAACTGTCGCACGAGACTCGGCGGCACGTAGGCATCGCCCGAGTCGGCGAGATAGCTGTTGCCCGGCCGTCGAATGAACCCGGCATCGCGCGCCGAGTCGAACCAGCCGCGCATCTCACCGGTGGCCGTGACTTGAATCGGGACCTGCGGCTGCTGCTGTTGCTGCTGCGGCTGATCTCGGCGAGGACCACGTCCTCGACCGCGGCGGTGCCGTCGGCCGTTGCGCCGGTCTTGGAACGACCCGTCGCCGCGATCGGGCCGGTCTCCGCGGTCGGGTCGATCGCCGCGATCGCGATTCGGCATGTTGGGCGACTGTTGGTAGCCGCGGGCAGGATTGCCGCCGTTCGCCATGCCTGTGTCGTTGCGGAACGAAGGCGTTGGGGCGCTGGCGCCGTTGCCGGCAGTGCCGGCGATGTTGCCGGCGTTGCCGCCGGCATCCATGTCGCTGCTCGGGCGGTCGACAATCGGCGCCGGTGGGGGCGCGGCTGTCGGAGCGATCGGTGCCTCGGCGTCGGTCGCCGCCATGCGTCCGGCTCGAGGTGTTGGCGGTGTTGGCTCCGCATCGCGTTCGCTGCGGGTCGTGATGTCGGTCTCTGGACCGACCGCGCCACCGGCGTCGTCGCGATACGGATTGTCGCCGGTGTCCGCGTCGGCCTTGTTGGACGGACGTCGGCCACGGCCGCGACGAGGTGGGCGTCGACTTTCTGTCATGCCATTGTTGGGTAAAAAGGTGAATCTCGTTCGGTCTGCCCGCGTTCGGTGCGGGCCCTGCAAGTTCCTATCTCGCGGTGCTATCGCGCTGCTCTCGCGCTGCCCGTCCTGGCGCTTCCCCAGCGCATACGCCCGTCAGGTTCGCTCGCAGCTAGTGGATGCGATGAACGTGATGTATGACGGGAATAAATGCGGCGCGACGCGTGCTCTGCTGTCGGTACCGTCGGGGCGCGGACAAGGCACGCGATTCCGACGATGCTGGCGCTACTGCGCGGCTCGGCGGACGACAAGAGTATGGCCACTTATTCAATTTGGCGCAACCCTGGGTTCGCCTTTCCCTGGCTTGGCGACCGCTGCGAACTTCGTGCCGGGCCTCTAGCTTTCGCGCCATGGCATCCGGTCCATCTCAATACCCTCTCCCGCATTCCTCGTTCCCCGCGCGTGAGGAGCTCGCGTCCCACGTCGAGAGTTACCACCAGTCGGGTGACGTCGGAATCCTGCTCGATCGGCTCCGCGCCTTGGCCAAACGCACGCCGCCCGAGGAGCTCAAGACGTTGGCTCAGGACTATCGCGAGATGCCGGAAGTCGTCATTCCACTCTACGAGCGCGTCGTGGCCGAGCTGCCGGGCGACGCTCAGGCGATCGTGGTATTGGCCAACGCGTACTGGCTCACGGGACGTGGACCGGACGTTGTCGGACCGATGTCCGCGCGGGCCAAGCAGCTCGATCCACAGAATCGCGGCGCGTGGCATCTGTGGGCGCTCGCGGAGTCCGACCTGAGGAAACGCGTCGACCGTTGGCACGAGGTGACGAAGCGATTTCCCGCCGATCAGCTGGCGCGAGCGGCGCTGGCCGACAACGCGACCAGCTTGGCGAACGACGAAGAGGACACCGTGGCGCTCAAGCTGGCGATCGATACATACGAGAGCTTGTTGGCCGAGTCGACTCAGACGGCGCAGCGGCTGGCGCTCGAGCACACGCTCGAAACGCTGCGAGCGTGGCGCTGGTGAGCGCTTTGGAATTCCAGGAAACGCACGCGATGCGCGCCGGGCATTTCTTAAAACAATCCTTATTAAGGATCTCGGGAGAATAATCATATGGGCCCCGTATTTTGGGGCCCGTTCATATATAGTTGCGTTCGTCCATCACAAGGTGTGGACGAGGCGCAGCAGAGCGTCGCCACTGCAAGCGCTATCCTGTTTCGTGCCAGCATCTTAGCAACGCCACTACATCAGCACGCTAAATGCATCACGCCGCGTCGGAACCACTGCGACGTTGGCAGTCGCGGCTCGCCAGAAAATGCTCGTCAGCGCCGATCACCGTCGTCGAGTTGTGACGCACGTTACTATTGCGCTGCGATGAACCCGCTGATATAAACATCCAGCCAAAGTCACGCCGCTTTCATTTGTGATAACCATAGGCAGCAACCGATGTCCGACGGGTTGAAGCAGTTCCGCGATGCGACGCCGTATCGCGCTCCTTCAAGGCGTAGCCTGGTCACGGGCGAGCACGACGTGGCGATTCCGATCGTCGACGAGGGCGCGTCCGATCGCGCCGGTCTTCCACTGGCGCCCCTGGGGGCGCTGCTCGACACGATCGAGCACGGAATCGTCCTCCTGCGCTCGGACTCGTTCCCGTGCTACAGCAACGCGACGGCTCAACGCATTCTCACCGCTGACTCGGAGCGCGGTGTGCTTGCGCGGGAGCTTCGATCGGTGTCGCGCACGGCTTTCGACAGCGGCGGCCACGAGCCCGTGGAAGTCGAAATCGCGACGCGAGCCGGTTGGTATCGCATGCGCGCCGCCCTGCTGCTGCAGAAGATCAAAGAGATCAGCAACCGCACGGTGTTGGTCACCATCGAGCGCGCCGAGGAGAATCTGCCCTCGCGCGAATTCCTGATCCGGCGTTTCGACATGACGGCGCGCGAGGCCGAGGTCGCGCTTCGACTCGCCCGCGGCGCCCGCAACGCGGCAATCGCGTCGGAGCTTCACATCAGCCCACACACGGCTCGGCATCACACCGAGAACGTGCTTGCCAAGCTGGGCGTGCATGCGCGCGGAGAAGTGGCGCGTGCGATCGTCGAAGGCTCCGCGACCGACGAGTACACCGGGAAATAATTCCCGAAGGACTGGCTGCCGCACGTCCCTCCACGCAGCCAGCCGACCCAAGAAAACGCGAGTAGTTGGTTGGTCGTCGCGTCAGGGAAGACCTTAAGAGAATTAGGAAGATCTGCCCATGCCATGGGTAGGCGCCAACCATAGGGTGTAGCGCGCTCTTCGGCTATTGGCGGAGTAGCGCTTGGCGTGTGAACGCTAGCCGTCACGTGCGACCGCCGGCAAAGTGCTACACGTAGCAGGGCATCAGTCGTTGCAGTCGAGCATCACGAAGTACTGAAGTTCCTTCCGGAGTTCCTTCCGACAAGGGCACCCCGACCGCGAGGTCGGTCCGCAAAGCCACGGGTCTCGAGAGCGAGACGGCCAGGCCGCCGACGAAGGCGAATCTGAGAACGTTTGCGGTCCCCCTAACTGTCGTAAGGAGGCACACCGAGTATGAAGCGCCACTCTTTCCGAATGTTTGCCGCCGTAGGCATTCTCGGATTGTACGCTGCATGTAGCGACAATTCGACGGTGGCGCCGAAACCCGGACTCTCGCCGAGGACGCCGAGTTTCGAATTTAACGTGCCGGCGAACGGCAACGGCGCGTGTATGGGTAATGACGCTGTCACAGCGGACAGCCTGGTGTCGAACTGGACCTCCGGCATAAGCACGGCGACGAGTCTCAACTGCACGTCGAACGACATCTCGGTCGCAACGACAAACGTTGTCGGATACTCGTTCGTCAGCTCTACGGGGCCATTCACTGCGTTGCCTGCCGGCCAGCATATCGACTGCACGCCGGGACAAACCATCTTTGCGCAGACCTCAGCCATACTGAAGAACAGCGCCCAGGATCGGTACAATATCGGCATCTGGATCGCGAACGATCCCACGCTGGGCGTCCAAGGCAGCGCGGTATCCGGGGCATGCTTCCATTACAACCTCATACCGGGCCAGAACGGGTCGACCCAAAAAGATGGAGATTTTTGCGGGGACATGAGCCAAGGCAGCGGTCTGGCAAGCATCGACCTCGGCGCACTGACGATCGTCTGTCCGGCGGGCCAAGCCCAGGTGACCGTCAACAACTGCATCGGCTGGGAGAACTCGAACCTGGTCAGCGCCCGTGGCAGCTGCCCGAACACGGATCCGGCCAACACGGGCACCCCCGGGCACATCAGCAGCGCGCAAGGCTTCCGTGACGGAACGCTCCCGGAGACAAAGTCGAAGTGTAACTGCGCGCCATTCACCCTCCCGATCGACGTCAAGGGTCAGATTACGATCGTCAAGAAGACCATCGGCGGCGACGGCACGTTCGCGTTTACCAGCGACGTCGACACCAATAGCACGCCCAATGTCGGCACACCATTCAACATCACGACGGCTGCCGATTCCGGATCGCAGCTCATCGACAAAGTTGCCTCCGGCACGTATCACATCGCCGAGTCGACGCCACCGTCTGACTTCACGTTCACGAGCCTCAGCTGCACTGCCGGTAACGCCTTCGCCAGCGCGACGATCAGCGGCCAGACGGCGACGATCACGATGGGGAAGGGCGGCCTGATCACGTGTACCTACACCAACACCAAGAAGACCCTCCTGACGCTCGTCAAGACGGTCACGAACGACAACGGCGGGACGAAGACCCTGTCCGACTTCCCGCTCACGGCGAGCGGTCCAGTCACGATCTCGGGCGTCAGCGGCACCACAGCGGTCACGGGGCGAGTAGTAAGCGCCGGAAGTTATGCGTTGACCGAACAGACGCAGGCCGGCTATACGGCCAGCTCGTGGACGTGCTCGGGCGGGACCCAGAGCGGGGCGAGTGTCACCCTGGCCACGGGCAACAACGCCACGTGCACGATCAACAACAACGACATCGGCGCCGCGCTGACACTCGTCAAAGTGGTGACGAACAACAGCGGTGGTACGAAGACGTTGTCCGACTTCCCGCTGACGGCGGCTGGGCCGGTCACGATCTCCGGCACGAGCGGCACGGGCGCGGTCACGGGTGCACCGGCGAGCGCTGGGACGTACGCGTTGAGCGAACAGACGCAGGCCGGCTATACGGCCAGCTCGTGGAGTTGCTCCGGCGGTACGCAGAGCGGCGCGAACATCACGCTCGGTCTCGGCGGCAGCGCAACCTGCACCATCAGCAACGACGACAATCCGGCACACTTGACGCTGGTCAAGACGATCACCAACGACAACGGTGGCACGAAGACGTTGTCCGACTTCCCGCTCACGGCGAGCGGACCGCTGACCATCTCCGGTGTGAGCGGCACTGGCGCGGTCACGGGTGCTTCGGTGAACGCGGGCACGTACGCGTTGACCGAACAGACGCAGGCCGGCTACACGGCCAGCTCGTGGAGTTGCTCCGGCGGTACGCAGAGCGGCGCGAACATCACGCTCGGTCTCGGCGGCAGCGCAACCTGTACGATCAACAACGACGACATCGCACCGACGTTGACGCTGGTCAAAGTGGTGACGAACAACAGCGGCGGCACGAAGACGCTGTCGGACTTCCCGCTGACGGCGGCTGGACCGGTCACGATCTCGGGTGTGAGTGGCACGGGCGCGGTCACGGGCGCGCCGGCGAGCGCTGGGAAGTACGCGTTGAGCGAGCAGACGCAGGCCGGCTACACGGCCAGCTCGTGGTCGTGCTCTGGCGGGGCGCAGAGCGGCGCGAACATCACCCTTGCTCTCGGGGCCAATGCCACGTGCACCATCATCAACGACGACATCGGCGCTACTCTGACCCTTGTCAAAGTGGTGACGAATAACGCGGGCGGCACGAAGACGTTATCCGACTTCCCACTCACCGCGAGCGGACCGCTGACCATCACCGGTGTGAGCGGCACAGGCGCGGTCACGGGTGCTTCGGTGAACGCGGGCACGTACGCGTTGACCGAACAGACGCAGGCCGGCTACACGGCCAGCTCGTGGAGTTGCTCGGGCGGTACGCAGAGCGGCGCGAACATCACGCTCGGTCTCGGCGGCAGCGCCACGTGTACGATCAGCAACGACGACGTCGCACCGACGCTGACGCTGGTCAAAGTGGTGACCAACGACAACGGTGGGACCAAGACGCCGTCCGACTTCCCGCTGACGGCGAGCGGACCGGTCACGATCTCCGGCGCGACCGGTACGTCGGCGGTGACGGCTCGCCCAGTGAACGCGGGCACCTACGCGTTGACCGAACAGACGCAGGCCGGCTACGCAGCGAGCTCGTGGTCGTGCTCGGGTGGTACCCAGAGTGGGACGAACATCACCCTAGTCTTGGGAGAGAGTTCCACGTGTACGATCAGCAACAATGACATCGGTCCGACGCTGACGCTCGTCAAAACAGTGACGAACGACAACGGTGGGACAAAGACGGTGTCGGACTTCGCCTTGACGGCGACAGGGCCGATCCCGCCGAGCTGCAGTGCCGGGTCCACCTCTGGCGTGACGGGAAACGCGAATGTCACGAGCAAGGTGCTCTGCGCGGGCACGTACGCGCTGTCCGAACAGACGCAGGCCGGCTACACGGCCAGCTCGTGGAGTTGCTCCGGCGGCACTCAGAGCGGCGCGAACATCACGCTCGGTCTCGGCGGCGGCGCAACGTGTACGATCAACAACAACGACAACGCGCCGTTGCTGTCGATCACCAAGACTCCGGATCAACTGGGAGACTCTGGCTACACCGTGCAGGCCCCGGGCACGGCGGTCTTCACAATCACTGTCAGCAACAGCAGCGCCGCTGGCACGGGGACGGCGCTCGGCGTGACGCTGACTGACACGCTCCCGGGCGGCCTCACCTGGACGGCCGACAACACCACCCAGTGCCCGACCCCGATGGGGACGGTCACGGTGAACAGCGTGAACAGGCAGCTTCTCGTCTGCAACATCGGGTCGTTGGCTGCGGGCGCCAGTTTCACGGTTCACCTATCTGCGTCGGTGCCGAGCAGCTTCGTGCAGCAGCCGCCGTCACCGGCCGGCAGCCCGATCGAGATCGACGGAAACCTGGCCGATGACGCGGCGGTAGCAGGCAAGGATTGGGCGAGCCTTGGGAGCAGCCTCCTCAACTGCCTTTCCACCCCGAAGATCGGCTGCGATCTGGACAAGCCGACTGGCACCACGGACGATTCGTTCGGCCAGGGCACCAAAGAGGACACGCCGGTGCCGAGTATCGTCTCGGGCTCCATCCCCAACAACAAGAGTGACCTGCAGCGCTTCTACGTATCGAACGAGCGGTTCGTGACGACCGACTACCTGTATCTCGCGTGGGAGCGCGTCCAGGCGCCGAGCGGTACGACGAACATGGACTTCGAGCTGAACCAGTCCAGCGTGAAGAGCGCCAACGGCGTCACGCCAGTTCGGACGGCCGGCGACATTCTCATCAAGTACGATTTGGCGAAGGGCGGTACGCAGCCGGTGCTCGGCTTCCACAGGTGGGTCACCAGCGGTAATCCGTCCACGGTGTGCGAGGCGTCGAGCACGGTCCCCTGCTGGGGCAAAGGAACGACGCTGCTTACGGGCGTGGCGGCCGCCATCAACACGGACACCGTGACCGATGCCATTCTCGCGCCGGGGCAGACCGCCAGCCGGACGCTCGATGCGCTCACCTTCGGGGAAGCGTCCATCGACCTGCAGACGACGGGCATCTTCCAGGCAGGGGCATGCGTGAGCTTCGGGCAGGCGTACTTGAAGAGTCGCTCCTCGACCAGCTTCA
>DASVYG010000040.1:0-7274 GCA_036392315.1 Gemmatimonadaceae bacterium | reverse complement strand
GCGTACGACTTTGCCCGCGATCACCGTTGAATCGCTCGGCCCAATCTGCTGCGCAGTCGCTATGCGCGAGATGATCGCCAAATACGCGGCAACGCGCGCAATGCGCCACGCCTGTCGTCGCCGCGTTGTCACTTGGACGAGATCAGCTCGAGCGCGAGACGACTTGAATGACGCCGCCGCCGTACTGGCTGCCGAATTTCGTTACGGCATCGGGGCCGCTGAGCACATGGATCTCTTGGACGCCGTCGGCGGGCAGATTTCGCAACTCGTCGATGCCCCCGTAGTACTGCTCGTTCAGGAAGACCACCGGGTGGATGTGCTTGTTCATATACACGGAGCTCGGCGCCCGGTCCGTCAATACGTCGGCGCGATAGCGCTGCACGATATCCAGCGCGGTCGCCGCCCGGATCCGCTCGATGTCATCGCGCGTGATCACCGACTGGTTTCCGAGCGCTGACGACGACTCGTTCGGGCGTACGCACGAGCCTACGACGATTCCGAGCGCGCAGACGGCAAGAGAGGCCAGGCGCATTGTTCCCCCTGACTGGGCCTAAGCAAGAATGGCGTCGTGCGAGGCCGGGGTAAAGAGACGGCGGCTCGAAAAACGAGCCGCCGTCTTTCATTCCTCACTGCGGCCTATCGCGGCACCGCGATGGCCAACTTATCCGCAGGTGAGCGGCGCCGTTCCGCCACGAGCATTGAGCTCGTTGATCGGAATGGGCAGCGCCGTGGTAAAGATGTCCCCTGCGAACGGCGAGTTGGCGGTGCCGGGCTTGAAGTTGGTGGAGTTGAGCAAGCCGTAGGCGCGCAGGTCGACCAGGCGTTGCGGCCCCTCGAACAACATCGAATAGCGCTTCTCATAGAGCAGCGCCGAACGCGCCGCCGCCGCCGACGTGAACGTCGGGTACGCCGGCAATCCGCCCGATTTGGTGTGGACGAAGTTGATGTACGTCGTTGCCGTGGCCAAGTCGCCGAGCTCGATCGCGGCCTGAGCGCGCAACAGTAGCAATTCTTCGTTCTTGAGAATCGGAAGCGGAGCAGTCAGGCTCGAGCTGCCCAAGCTCTGGTAGAAGTCGTACTGCGTGGTGATCGTGGCGCCATTCGTCGTGATCGTGTACGGCGAGGCCGCCTTCACGATCTTGAACGCGCGGAGGTCGCCGGGAAGGAGGCTGTCCGCCACCGACGAGTTGAGATGCAATGCCGCGTCCACACGCGCGTTCTGCGTTTCACCCGAGGCGGTGCTGTAGTTCTCGTACACGCCCTGTTGCAGGCCGGCCGCCGACAAATCGCTCGACTCCATGAACGAGGCGTTCAGCGCGGTGATCGCCGCATTGAATCCCGCGGCGCCGGTCCCAGCCTGGCGACTGAGGCCGCGATACAGCTCGACCTTTGCCTTGAGGCCACGATTGAACTTGAGGAACCCCGCCGGTGTCCCCGCAACCGTCCGATAACCGGACGGCAGTGTGACCGGGAACGTCGAGCCGCCGGCCGCGAGCGCCGTCGCACCACTGTCGAGCAGAGCCGAGATGTACGCGAGCACCAGCGGCTTGCAGACCCACGGCGCCGGCGGCGTGTTGATATCGTGATCGAGATCGATCGGCATTCCAATCGAATCGCGCGACTCCATCACGTTCCATTCATTCAGTGCCTTCATCGTCTGACCGAGCCCGATGAGGGCTTGGCGGTTTGCCGCCGTCAATCCCGATGCATCAGTCGCAGCAACGGAGGCATCGATCAGCGTGTTGGCCGTACGAATGCCTACGAAGAAACCGCCGAAGATGCCCTGCCCGGTGAACGCGCCGTTGTCCGGCTGCACGCTACCAATGAGCTCCGTCAGATACCGGGTCTCGGCCTTGTCGATGCGCAAGGCGTCGCGCGCCATCGTCTCGGGGAAGGTGACATAGTTCCCGATCGCGCTATTGCGATACTGGTTGAGCATTCCTGTCACGAGCAATTGCGCGGTCGCCGTCGTCAATCCGCCCGCGATGGTCTCGGCGGAGACGTTGTTCAGGTCGGGCACTCCGGTCGCATCGTTGCACGCTCCTGCGAGCGCGGCCGACGCGAGGAGCGCAAGAATACGCTTAGTCATATGAGAAGCTTTGCCTCGTTTCGTTGGTCGGCTTAGAAATTCGCGGTCACGGAGAAGAACACACTTCGACTCGGCGGATACGGCGTCACGTCTTGGAACCGGCCGAGGTTCTGGTTCGAGAAGTTCGAGACTTCGGGATCGTAGCCCGTGTACTTGGTGTGCGTCCACAGATTGCGCGCCGCAAGCTCGAGACGAATGTCCCGTCCCGATGCGAACAAGTGCTGCGTGATTCCCGTCGGCAGCCGATACGACGCCGTAATCTCGCGGAGCTTCACAAAGCCCGCGTCTTCGACGTATACGCCCTTGCCGGCGTTCCACTCCGCCACTCGCTTGTTCGCGAGCAGCGTGTCGCCCAGGAGACCCGTCTCGTCGTAGTAGTTGTTCGTGAGGTTCGCGGCACGACCACCCTTGCGCCAGTCGACCAAGCCATAGAGTGACAGGTTGCCAAACGTGAGCGTGTTCGCAAAGCCCATCGTGTAGTCCGGCGCGCTCTCGAAATAGTGCAGCACGCGGTTCGCGGACGGACAGACTCCGGCGGCATTGAGTCCCGGCGCGCCGTTCGGATTGCCGCCGACGCGGCAATCATCGACCACGCGGATGACCGTGGGCGACCGACCCTGCTCGACCCATGGCGAGCCATAGCGCGTTCCGAACGAGCCGACGCCCGGAGTGAACGGCGCCACATTGAGGCTCGTGATCTTGCCGCGCACTTGATAGAACGTCGTGTGTGCGACCCATTGGATGCTCTTGCGATCGATCGGAGTCATGTCGAGGCTCAACTCGGTGCCCTTGTTCACCAAGCTGCCGCCGTTGACGAACTTCGTGCTGAATCCGGTCGTCGGCGCAACGGCGGCCGACAGAATGAGATCGCTGACCTTCTTGTCGAAGTACGTCGCGCCGAAGGCGAGCCGGCCGTTCAAGAACTGGGCGTCGAAGCCGCCTTCGGTCTCGTCCGACGTCTCCGGCTTGATGCCCGGATTGCCGGCGACCGTGGACGGACGGCCACCCAAGATGCCGTCGTTCACGCCCGTGGTGAGCGCGGTGAACTTGTACCCGTAGGGCGGCTGATTGCCGGCCCGGCCGTACGCAACGCGAAGCTTGATCTCGTTTGCGTGGAATGGCAGGAACGGGAGGCGATAAGACGCCGCGTACTTCGGGTACGTGTAGAACTTGTTCTGGTCGCCGTTCACGCTCGATCGCTCCGAGTTCGTGGCGGCGGTCAGGAACAGCCGGTCGTGGAGCGTGAGCAGCTCTTCCTGCACGTAGTACGCGAACTCTTTTACCAGCGTGATGCTCTCGCTTTCGGCCTGATTTCCACCAAGCCCAATGTTCTGCGCCCCGGCCGGAACGTTCCTCGCCTGGTTGAGCATCTGGTCGAAATGCTGCTGGTCTTTGCGCAGACCGAACGACGTCGTGGCCGTGCCCAGGGAGAAGATCGCCTTGTGCACGCCCGACAAGCTCAGGTTGGCGTACGTCGACGTCGCGTTGCTGTTCACAACCGTGCCCGGAAGACCGTCCGCCGGCTCGAAGTAGAGATCGGCCGGCGAAATAATCTTGCCGACGTCGTCATACGCATCGACGCCGCCGAGGAAATTGACGTCGAACGACTGCCGGGTCGACGAGTAGGCGTTGTACGTCGAGTTGACGCTCCCGATGTAACGGAAGACCTCTTCCGGCGCCTTGAGCTTGGCCGCCGTCTGGAAGGGATTGGTTCCTTCGGTCAACCACGGATTCCGTGCACCAGACGCCAAGTTGAAGAAGGACGGCGTTCCGGAGAACACGTCGCCGGCCGAAACGATCGGGCTGTTGTCGTTGCCCGAGATGCCGCGGTCGGTGAGCGAATGCGTGAAGTCGTTGTTGACCCGAAGCGTCAGACGCGACCCAATGGTCTGTCCGATGTTCGCCGTCAGCGACTGCTTCTGATAGTATATCGACTTCTGGATCGCGTTGTCGCGCTTGGCGAGCCCGCCGATGTAGTAGGTGGTGCCGGCCGACGTGCCGCCGCGAACTGAGAGATCCGTCTCGTACGACGGGTCATTCCCGCTGTAGAACTGCTGTTGGAAATCGTTGCACTGCCCCGTGTAGGGCGAGGGCAGATCCGCCGCGCTCGAGACGCCGGCCCACGCCATGGCTTCGGCCTCGGAGTGGAAGCAGCGAATGCTCAGCTTCTTCGCAAGCGTGAACTGTCCAATGCGCTGGGAGACGGACAAGCTCGGTCGGCTCGTCTGGCCACGCTTGGTGGTGATGACGATGACGCCCGCCGCGGCGCGTGATCCGTAGATCGCGCCGGCCGAGGCGCCCTTCAGCACCTCGATCGATTCGATATCGTCCGGGTTGAGGTCGGCGATGCGGTTCACCATCTGGTCCTGCGAGCTGTTGATGCCGCCGCCCGCATTGGTGATCGAGTTCAACCCGATGGCTACCTGCGCGTTGCTCACCGCGACGCCGTCGACTACGTAGAGAGGCTGGGCGTTCGCGTTGATCGAGGTCGTGCCGCGCAACTGGACTTGCGAGCCGCCGCCCGGCGCGCCGGAATTGGTCGTCACGAGAGCGCCAGGAATCTTTCCTTGGAGCGCGTTCTCGAGCATCGGCGTGGGCGCTTTGACGAGCGCGTCGGCCGTGATGGTAGTGACGGCCTGCGCGACGTTCGCGCTGGACACCGACGTCGCCGCACCCGTGATGACGACTTGCTCGAGCTCGAGCACATCCTTCTCCAGCTTGACCTCGATGTCATTCTGTGTCGCGGGAACGGTCACCGACGTGCGCTTGTACCCGATGCGTCGAACCACGAGCACCTTCGCACCTTCACCGACATCACGAAAAGCAAAACGCCCGTCCTCTCCGCTGATCGCCGTCAAGGGTGTGCCCTGGACGGTAACCGCGGCGCTGACGAGCGGCTCCCCGGTGGTGGCGGTCACGCGGCCCGTCAAGCGGCGCTGCGCCGCGGCGCTGGTCGCGGCGAGCGCCAACAACGCGCCTGCAAATGCCCACGTATGAAGCTTCCTCACAATGCCTCCCAAGGGAATGGAGGTGAATAGGGGCGAGGGGCCGCCCTCTCTCGGCACGCCGACGTAGACGCGGCCGGTGAACGAATTGGTCAAGCGACTACTGGCCTGGACATCGGCGAACACAACCCTGCGGAACGAAGTTGCTCGACTGCGCAATGAGTCACCTCGGTGGAAGTGGAGCGAGAGCACGCTCAATCGGATGACGGCGAGGGCAACGGGGACCAATGCCGCGGTCAACCGTCGCTCCCGAATTGGCGGTAATTCTACTTTCATCTCAACCCGGTTACTGGCCTTTTCGTCACACCTTAGCAGGTTCTTATCACGCGGATGGCTGGGAGAACGAGCGGTTTGTTCGAGCGCCTCCGATGCTTTACCTGTTCATCTTCGGTCCGTGGTCGCATCCGAGACTCTCTTGAGCGAGATTTCGGCGACCGTGTCCAACGCATCCCAGACCCCGCGACCGCTGAACACGCCGAAGGCCGCTCGAGCGGCACGCACGCCAGAGCCCGCCACCTCAGTGCGAGCATTCGCCCCAGGAAGCACGGGCAACATCGGACCGGGCCTCGATATTCTGGGATGCGCGCTCACCGGGCTGGGCGACGCGGTTCGCGCGGAATTGACGGCCGATCCGGGCGTGCGCGTCGATCAGCCTGGGCATCCGGATCTCTCCCGCGATCCCACCCGGCACGCGTCGGCCATTGCTGCCGCCGAGGTGTTGCGGCGTGCCAACTCTCAGCGCGGCGTCGCTTTGTCCGTCGAGAAGGGATTGCCGCTCGCCGGCGGCCAGGGTGGAAGCGCCGCCTCGGCGGTTGCGGGCGCGCTGGCGACGAACGCACTGCTCGGCTCACCACTCGACCAAAACGAGTTGCTGCTCGCCGCGCTCGTCGCCGAGGAGCGATTGGCCGGGCGGCACATCGACAATCTGGCGCCGTCACTGTTCGGCGGTGTTCTACTCATTCGGTCCATTGACCCGATCGACATCATCCGGCTGCCGGTGCCCGATAATCTGCGTATCGTGCTCGCCCATCCGAGCATGAGACTGCGAACGACCGACGCGCGCGCCGTCCTTCCACCGGTGATCGACCGCGGGACCGCCATTGCCCAAGCGGCCGCCGTGGCCACGATCGTGGCCGCGCTCTACTCGGGTGACCTGTCGCGACTCCGCGGCGCGATCGACGATCGGATCGCCGAACCGGCGCGCGCACCGCTGCTGCCCGGCTTCGTCGCGGCAAAAGCGGCCGCACTCGCCGCGGGTGCGTTGGGCTCATCGATCTCGGGCGGCGGGCCCACCGCCTTCGCGCTCGTCGACGGAGACGCAACCGCTACGCTGGTGATGGACGCAATGCTTCGAGCATATGAGTCGCACGGCATCGCGGCCACCGGTCGCATCGCGCGCATCGACGAGCAAGGAGCACGAATCGAATCGGTGAGGGCATGACAGTGCGGGCCGTGTCGCGCCAACGCTGCGAGCAATGCGCGAACGAAATCGCCGAGCTCGATCCATCGGCGGTCTGTCCGCGCTGCGGCGGGTTACTCGAGCTCGAGCACGCGCTGCAAGACGACGCCACGTCGCTCAAGGCGCGCTTCTCCGCTCGCCGCTCGGCGATGACGGGCGCCGACCACTCCGGGGTCTGGCGCTACCGGGAGCTGGTCCTTCCGTCGATCGATCCAGCTGCGATCGTCAGCCACCCGGAAGGAAACACGCCGCTGCTCGGACGCGCGGCCGTTGCGACGTGGGCCGGTGTCGAGCGCTTGCTCATGAAGCATGAGGGACACAATCCGACGGGCTCGTTCAAGGATCGCGGCATGACGGTGGCGATGACGCAAGCACGACGGACGTCGGCCCGCGCCGTCGCCTGCGCGTCGACAGGAAACACGTCCGCGTCGCTCGCGGCGTACGCGGCACTCGCCGGGCTACCGGCGCTCGTGTTCGTGCCGGCCGGCAAGGTGGCCCTCGGCAAGATCGCGCAGACGATGGCGTATGGTGCTCGGACACTTCTCGTGCGCGGCAACTTCGACGACTGCTTGACCCTTGCTCGCGACGCCAGTGCCGCGTTGGGAATTCATCTGTTGAATTCCGTCAATCCATTTCGCCTCGAGGGGCAGAAGACGATCGTACTCGAGATGCTCGATCAGCTCGACTGGGATCCGCCGGATTGGATCGCGCTGCCCGCGGG
>DASVYG010000039.1:0-5401 GCA_036392315.1 Gemmatimonadaceae bacterium | reverse complement strand
GACACACTCGTCGGTCGCATTCCGACGGAATGGTATCCGACGGCGATCGTAGCGGCGCGCGATTCGCTATGGGTCGTGAACGGAAAGGGGCGTGGGACTGCGCCTAATCCGAAGGGACCGCGGCCGGATGTCCCAAACGCGCGCATCGACCCGCATAGCTACACGCTCGGCCAGCTGAACGGTACGGTGTTGTCGATGGCGAGTCCACGAGACGATGTGATCGTCGCGCTGTCGGCGCGTGTGGCGGAGGCGAACGGATGGGACAGATCTCCCGCGGCGCGGCCCGCGTCGTATCCGCGGCTCGAGCACGTCGTGTACATCATCAAAGAGAATCGCACCTACGACCAAGTGCTCGGCGACCTCCGGCAGGGAGATGGCGATACCTCGCTGGTCTTCTTCCCACGCGCCGTCTCGCCGAATCACCACGCGCTCGCTGAGCGGTTCGGGATCTTCGATCGATTCTTCGTCAATGCCGAGGTGTCGAACCAGGGACATCCGTGGTCGACCGCCGGATATGTCACCGACTTCCTGGAGAAGACGACGCCCGATGACTACCGGCTCGCGCGACCGGAGCACGATGATCCGGGCGATGCCGACGATCCTGCGGTCGGTTACCTCTGGGATGCGGCGATCAAGAAAGGGATAACGCTCCGCGATTACGGCGAGTACGCCGAGCCCGAACCGCAGACGAGCGCGCGTTCCGGGACGCCGCGCGCTCGTTCGTTGATCGCCACGCTCGCGCCGTATACGAGCGCGATCTATCCGGCGTTCGACCTGGCGATCCCGGATCAGCGGCGAGCGGACGCGTGGCTCGCGGAGTTCGGCGAGTATGAGCGAACCGGGCGCATGCCGGCGCTCGAGATCCTGCATCTTCCGGGTGACCACACGGCGGGCGCGCGACCGCGGCGGCCCACGCCGAGAGCGTACATGGCCGACAACGATCTCGCGTTGGGCCGTATCGTCGAAGCGCTCTCGCACTCGCGCTTCTGGGCGACATCCGTGGTATTCGTGCTCGAGGATGACGCGCAGGATGGACCCGATCACGTCGATTCGCATCGCTCGGTGCTGCTCGCCATCTCACCATGGAGCCGCGGCGGCGTGCTGCATCGGTTCGTCAACACGACCGATGTGCTCGCGACCATCGAGGAGATACTCGGTCTCGAGCCGATGTCGCACTTCGACAAGTTTGGCCGCGTGCTGCGAGACATCTGGCGCGACCGTCCCGATCTCACGCCATATGCGGCGATCACGCCCGATCAGTCACTGACAGAGCCCAACGTGGCGAGCGGCGCGGATGCGCAGCGGTCGGAGCGAATCGATCTTTCGCGCGCCGATCGCGTCAATGACGACGCGTTCAACAGAATACTCTGGCGGGCGATCAAGGGCCCCCGCGCGCCGTATCCGTCGGCGCATCGTGTCGGTGTGCAGGAATACGTGCGAGGGCGATGAGTATTACTTACACAGGAGGACGGTTGTGAGCGATCCCGGACCCAAGACGACATGGACGCGCCGCGAGATGCTCGTCGCCACGGCGGCCTCGCTCGGCGCGGTGCTCGCGTGGCCCGGTCGTGTTCCTCGTGCTTCGATGGTGCGATCGGTCGAGCGACGCGACCTGTTTCCGGAAGGCGTCGCCTCGGGGGATCCGCATTCGGACAGCGTTCTTCTCTGGACGCGCCGTCCTCCAGTCGACGTGAGTGACGCGCGCACGCTGCGCCTCGAGGTCGCGACCGATCCGGAGTTTGCCCGCGTGATCTCGTCGGCGACGGGGCGACTGTCCGCCGAAAGCGACTGGACGTGTCGTGTGCTCGCGGTCGGGCTACGTCCGGCGCGCGTCTACTGGTATCGCTTTACCGACGAGCATGGCTTCTCGAGTCGCGTCGGTCGCACGATTACGGCACCGGTGCCGAGCGACGAACGACCGGTGCGCTTCGCGTTCGTGAGTTGTCAGAACGTGCAGCAGGGTGGTCAGCAGGCGTATCGGCGCATGATCTGGGAAGACGAGCACGAATCGCCGGACGCACAACTGCAGTTCGTTTTGCATCTCGGCGATTTCGTCTACGAGATCGTGTGGTATCCTGAGGATCGGCCGCAGGGGATGTACACGAGACGGATTCGCGACATCGTGCGCTACGCGTCTGGAGAGAAGCACGCGGACTTTCACGTGCCGACGACGGTGGACGACTATCGCGCGCTGTATCGTGCTTACCTGTCCGACCCGGATCTCCAAGACGCGCGGGCGCGCTGGCCGTTCATCTGCATGTGGGACAACCACGAGTTCTCATGGAAGGGGTGGCAGAGTCAAGAGAACTTCGGGCAGGGCGTGGTGCCGGCTCAGACGCGCAAGGTCGCGGCGGCACAAGCATGGTTCGAGTATCAGCCGGCGCGCGCAGGGAAGAACGGCGCGGCCGGCGGCGGAACGATCGAGCATCTCAGGCCGCCGACGGTGCGCGACCGGCCGCTCGATCGTTTCGACTCGCACGGGCTCGGGCTCGACGCGGGCAATCTCGCGGCGATCAGAACGCTGACGCTCTACCGCACGTTCCGCTGGGGCCGGCACGTCGAGCTGCTGCTGACCGACAATCGTTCCTTCCGCGCCGAGCCGATCACCGATCGTCCCGAGGCGAAGCAGTTCGTTCCGAAAGCGTTTCCGCTCTTCCTTGCTCAGGACGTGATCGAGACGCTCGACGCCGGACGCGCGGCAAACGACGGACATCCCCCGGCGACGATCCCCTTCGGCGGCACGGACGTGCCGAATCCACGCCGAACGGCGGCGCCGCAGTCCATGCTCGGCGCGGAGCAGAAGGCGTGGTTCTTCGAACAGATCGAGCGCTCGACTGCGCAATGGAAATTGTGGGGCAATTCGGTCGCGACGCTCGATTGGCGAACCGATTGTCACAACGTGCCGCCGGAGAGCGGCGCCCAGTGGCCGACCACGGGGTATGCGCAGCTCGGTGACGACGATTGGACCGGATATCGCACCGAGCGCGCCGAGATTCTCGAGTTCCTGAGGCGCGAGAAGATCACGGGCGTCGCGAGCCTGGCCGGCGATCGTCATTCATTCCAGGCAGGCGTGCTGTCGCGATCCTTGCCGCCGCACGAATACGTCCCCGTAGCGGTGGAGTTCGTGACCGGCTCGATCTCGGCGCCCGGCGTGTTCGAGGCAGCGGCGTACAGCATCCCGAAGAACCATCCGCTCCGCGGGCTCTATGCATATGATCCGCCTGATGGTGCCGGCCCGCCGCAGCCGTCCATCAACGTGACGCTTATGCACGGCGTGCGTTCGAGCCTTGCGCTCCAGCGCACGCACGATCCGCAGGAAGCGCTGGCCATGCGGAATCCGGACGTCGCGCCTCATCTCGCCTTCATGGACGCGGGCGGCCACGGGTACGCGGTAGTCCGCGTGACGGCGGACGCGCTCGAGGTCGAGTTCGTCGCGATCCCGCGTCCCGTCGAACGCATCGATGCGCCGGACGGCGGACCAATTGCCTATCGCGTCGTGCACCACGTGGCAGCGTGGAATGTTGATACGCCGCCACGCCTCGAGCGCCGTCGCGTCGAAGGCACGCTCCCGCTCGTTTTGTGAGACGAGTTGAATGAGATCGCTCGACCTGCGACAGGGCGTCGTCGAGCACACGCCTGCGCCCTCTCTGGATGCTCTCACACCTTCCGGCGCACTTGCCGGAAGTACTCGCACGCGCCACGTCGGATTGGGTCAGGCTCTGCTCGCACTCGGCTTGATGGGCCTCGGTGTGCTTACCGTGGCGTATGGCGATTTTGCGCTCCAGTGGCAGCCGGTTCCGTCGTGGTTGCCGGGACGCAGGTTTCTGGCGGATCTCTCCGGCGTGTTGGCGTTCGCGACGGGCGCCGGCCTGCTCTGGGGCGCGACGGCCGCACTCGCATCCCGAATCTTGTTCGTCTACCTGGCGCTGTGGCTCGTCTTGCTCAAGATCCCACACATCGTGATGGCGCCGACGGTCGAGCTGAATTGGAACGGCACCGGGGAAATCGCCGTGATAACTGCCGGAGGGCTGGTCCTCTTTGCGACGCTGAGTGGAGACTGGGGCGGCCGCGCCCTGGCCTGGAGCCGCGGTGACAACGGCGTGCGCGTCGCACGATTGCTGTTCGCGATCGCGATGCCGGCCATCGGACTTTCACACTTTGTGTATCACGCTCAAACCGCGGCGCTCGTTCCAGCGTGGCTTCCATTGCGCGGCACCTTGGCCTATTTGACCGGCGCCGCCCACATCGCGGCGGGAGTTGGCGTGGCGCTCGCGATCTTTCCGCGGTTGGCTGCGGCGTTGGAGGCGACCATGATCAGTGTCTTCACACTGCTGATCTGGGTGCCAGGCGCACTGACCACTCCGACGAGCCGCCTGCAATGGACGGCGCTCGTTATGTCCTGGACGATCGGTGCAGGGGCATGGGTCGTCGCGGACTCCTATTTTGCGGCACCCTGGCTGAAGCAGGCGACGGCTGAACCACGTGAGGAGGCTTCAAATGTATGGCTTGATCGTACGCCTGACGACGCATGACGGAAAGCGAGATCAGATGATCGATGTCTTGCGGCACAGCGCGGGCGAGATGCCCGGCTGTCTGTGCTACGTGGTTGCGAAAGATGCGATCGACGCGAGATCGATCTGGGTGACCGAGGTGTGGGACAGTGACCAAAGTCATAGGGCGTCGCTGTCATTGCCCGCCGTGCGCAGTGCCGTACCTCTGGGTAAGCAACTGATCTCGTCGTTCGAGGAGATCGCGAGCACAGTGCCCGCTTGGTGTGCTAGTCACGCTGTCGACGCATGAGATCCAAACAGGTTGCCCAGATAGCCTTCGCCACAGGGATGATCAGCCTCGGCGTCGTCGTTCTCGTGTTCGGAGACTTCGCGCAGGTATGGCGTTCCGCACCCAGCTGGCTGCCCGGACGGCAAGCGTTGGCTTATGCGTCGGCAGTGCTCATGGTGGTGTGCGGCGCCGGCCTGCTGTGGAAGCGCACCGAAGCTCTGTCGTCGCGCGTGCTCCTGTATTACTGGGCGCTGATCGTGTTGCTGACGCAACTCCCAGTCGTGATCAAGCATCCGCTCATTGAAGTCGCCTGGCAGGGGATCGCGCATCTCACAGTGCTCCTCACCGCCGCATGGATGTTGGTGACCGAGGACAGGCGCGCAGTGCGCGTCGCGCAACTGCTCTTCGGGCTTGCGCTCATTCCAATTGGGCTCGCGCATTTCGTCTACCTCGAGCTCACCGTGCCGCTCGTTCCCGGCTGGCTGCCGTATCACACCTTCTGGGCCTACTTCACCGGTGCCGCGCAGCTCGCCGCCGCCGCCGGCGTGCTATTCGGGGTTTATGCACGTCTTGCCGCGGCACTGGACGCGGCGCTCATGGGAGCATTCACATTCTTGGTCTG
>DASVYG010000038.1:0-6251 GCA_036392315.1 Gemmatimonadaceae bacterium | reverse complement strand
ACCGCTCCGGGCGCGCCGCGAACATTGCACCGAACATCGTGACGACGGTCTCGAAGGCACCGTCCTTGTACGGCAAGCGCTCAGCGTCCCCCGTTTCGAACGTGATGAACAATCCTTCCGCCGCCGCGCGCATTTTCGCTTGGGCGATGAGGTTGGGAGCGATGTCGATACCGGTGACGGAGGCTCCGACGCGCGCCGCCGGCAGCGCGAGGTTTCCCGTACCGCACGCCACGTCGAGCACGGCCTCTCCGGGCTCGAGCCCCAGTCGCGCGATGAACTCGCCCGCACCCCGCTCATATCCTTTGGCGATGCGACCGAAGTCGCCGGCGGTCCACGTGGCTCGCACTCGATCGGTCAGCGGATCCGTACCGATGCTCTCGGTCACGGTATTCGTATTAGTAGTCATATAAATGGTTGAAGTCATGTAGGTCAGAGATCGAGCGATCGTCCCGTTGCCGATCGCATGCTGGTCAGCGGAAGGCCTGCGCGTCGGCAGCGTTCACGTACGTGATGGCGACGGGTCCAATGCCGTGGAGCTGAATCACGGTCAGCCCGCGCGCCATCGCGTAGTGCGCGTGCTCGGCCGGAACGCTGATGAATTCATCGCGACTGAACGCGCGCATCTGCGATTCGTCGAACTGCGTGCCCATGCCGGCGAGGAACGTCCCGGTCAGCACGGTCACGTTCTCCGTGGTCGGATGCGTGTGCGGCGGAATCTTGTATCCGTCGGGGAACCGCAGCCGAAGCGTGAACGGCTCGGCTTTGCTCAGATCGCCTTGCAGAATCGCGATCTCGGCGCCCGGCGGGAACACCGGCGGCGCCGGGCTCCACTGAACGTCTTGCTGCGCCGAATTACTTTGGCCCGGCGCCGCGGACGCACGGGCGGATGTCGTGGGCGCGCTGGGCGCGTTAGCGCTGACCTGGGCGTCCTTGGAGCAGGCGGCGATCGCGAGGATCGCAACGAGGTTGATGCTACGGTTACGCACGAGAGTATCTCCAGGATGTGAGTCGCGTCGTTTGCCCGACATCGGTGCCGGGCATCGGAACGCGCCGGAGGATACGCGCGGTGCGCCGCCGTCACAGCGTGGAAATCACGTGGACTTTCGCCGGCGGTACGGGGAAATTCAGCCGTGCACAGGTCGGCAACGGCTCGGAACCTCGCTCATCAGGCTATTTCGTCCAAATCAGAAGCACGCCACACACGTTGCCCGATCGATACGTCGCTGGGGTCGAGGTTTCATTGTAGAACTCGACGCCAGAGAGCGATTGCGGCTTGAGATCGCTCAAATCGGTCGCTTCCTGTGGAGCACCGGAGCGCATGCCATCCCGGTAAACCTGAATGGGACATAGACTGGCATTCGGAGTCTTGCCTCTCACGGTCCCGCCGCGGGTCGAGAACAGGTACGTTCCTTGGCCGGCTGCTCCGCTGACTGCACGTAGTCCCGGGAAACGCTGAGCGATGAGCCGTCCAAGATCGGAGTTCGCTGCGGCCATCAAATCGGTCTCAGTCAGGAATCGGCCCGTACCTAGGCTTCGTCTGGTTTCAAATTCGCTCAAGTGACTCGGGACGTTCGCCGCGGTAACGCGCGTCGTGTCTAAGATCGCGGCAATTCGCGTCAGAAGAAACGTGACGCGTACCGTGTCGCCCGATCGAAACGGAAGGTCGACGGCTTCGGGCCGATATCCCAGGAGCCGCGCCTCGATGCGGTATTGGCCGGCCGCGATGCCCGCTACGCGCGCTTCACCAAAGAAGTCCGTCTTTGCCGATCGTTGCAGCTGCACAACACGGACTTCTACACCCGGCAGAAAGTCTCGGCTCGACGCATCAGCGACGATGGCAGCGAGTGTGGCCTGTGCCCTGACGCACTCAGGCTGACCGACGATCGAGGCAATGCCAAGCCAAACAGGTGCGAGCTTCGCAACGAACTGGGCGATGGTTACGGAAGTCCGGTCGTTCATTGCGATCGTCTAAAGAGAAGATCACAATACGCTGGAGAGCCCACTCCATTCCCGCAAGATCAATGATCGTTCATCGCGGATATGGGTCCGATGCGTTGAAGCGGCTTCACCTCCCGAACGCCTGCGAGCGACGGGTAGCTGCATTGACGCTCTCGAACAGCTTGAAGCAACAGCTTTACCGCAGAGGCGCAGAGAGGCAGAGGACTGCGGAACGGCGGTGAGAATGTAATGACCAGCCGCGGGGTGCTCCTGCGATCCTGCTTCCTGAGGGTGCTCACAAAGGATTCGACGCGTTTTCTCGGTCCACGGGGTCCCTTTGCGGCCGGAGCTCATCAGCGCCCAGGATACGCATTGATGATTCGCTGGAGCGGCTTGACGATGCGGACGCCCGTGAGCGCGGAATCGGGCGCGGTGGTTCCCACGCCGCGTGACTCCGAGCCGCCCGTCACCTGCCAGAGCCATGTGTAGCGTCCCTCGGTCATCGGCAGCTCGACCACCCACGCGTCGCCTTTTTTTTCGGCGGAGATCGGCGCGCGCAGAAAATTCCCGTTGAGCGACACGGCGGTCGCGCCCGCCGCCGCCGGCGTTGAGACCGGGAGCTCGAATCGCACGACGGGCTCACCCCAGTGACGTTGCATGAGGAAATCGTGATCGGGATCGACGCGCACGTCGGTGACCGGCCCAGCTACGCCGCGGAGCGACAGCGTGTCGGCACGATGCGCCAGGTGGATCGCCTTCCGTACAGCGCCCGACGCCGTCGTGAGCTCCACTTGGAGCTTGGGCAAGTCGAACAGCTCATCCGGTTGATTCTGGCTCACGATGAGCCGCCTGCCCTCCACGCGCGCGTCGACGTTCGGGATGTACTTGCTCGTGAGCCACGGCATGACGAATGAGGTCATGCTATGCCCAGCCGCCCGGGACCACGCCGCGATGAGCTCCTCGTACCCACGCGGACCCTTTCCCATGTCGTCGATGAACAGCCGCATGCCGCGATTGAACGCCGAGTCGCCCATCACGTAGTTGCCCGAGTACAGAATCCAGACGCCTTTGCGGTAGTGGATTCGTCCGTTGTCGTAGTTTGCGAGAATGCTCTGCTGCCCCTCGAAGCCGCCGGCGAACCCGGCGCGATCTGCGCCGACCATGTACGAGTTGCGCATCGCATCCCAGTACGTGCGCTCGGCGTCGGATCCATACAGCGACCGGATCATGAGCGCCTCGACGAACGTGGCCCACGCTTCATGCAGGAAATTCGACGCGCGGCCGGTACCGTTCATCGTCCAAGCGTGCCCCGTCTCGTGCGCGAACGTCTGCGATGACGACGAGCCGAGCGATCCGCCGCCGGCGCCCGAGATCGCCGCGTTGTTCATCCGGACGCTGAAGCCGCCCGGCCCGAGCGCACGGTCTTGGACCGCCGCCAGGTAGCGCGACGGAAACTGTGGCTCGCCGAAACGCGGCTCGAGCAGATCGTAGACGCGTTTCGTTGCCGCGGCGAGCGAATCGTGCGAGTGCCGGAACGCCGGCGATGTGAATGACTCGAAGCGAAAGCCGCCGAAGTCGGTGGTCTGCGGCCGCCAGTCGCGGTCGTAGATCAGCGCCAGCGCGAATTCATTGTGCAGACTTTGACCGTGGACGATTCGCACGCCGTCCACCACAGTATCGGACTGCGGGATCGTCGTCGTGAGATAGTACGCGGCGGGAATTCGGACCGTGATGCCGATCTGCGCCAGCTCGTTCGGGCTGAGGTAGTCGAAGAACGGGTGCCAGACATCGGTGTTGTTGTACGCGCCGAACGACGACGGACCGCTAGCCGCTGTGTCGGCCGGGCGCCCACTAGCGCGACCGGCGGCGAGCGAGTACTCGAGCACAAGGCTCGCGGCTGCGGCCTTCGGGGTGTCGAGCCACAGCACCCCGCCGCCGAACGCATGCTCGACCGGTTTCCCGTCAATGGTTATGTCGTGGAGACGGACCGCATTGTTCAGGCGAACGCCGAAGCCGTACGGTGCTCCAACCACAATGCCGACCGTGTCGACGACGTGAATGCTGTCCGCCGGAAAGACGTCGACACTCAGCCGCTGCGCGCGAATGAAGTTCGCGCTGTCGAGCGGAATCTGATGTGTTATGATCCACCCGACATCCGTCTGGACGGCATCATAGAACCCTGAAAAGTGGCGCGCGCCGTTGGTTTCGCTCGACCCGGCCGATGCGCCCACAGGTACGGTCGCGCCCACTCGGACGACGCCGCCCAGGAGAAGCACCGCGTGGTCCGCGGTTCGCCACACGACGCGGGCAAGCTCCGTTTGACGCGTGCCTCGCGCTTCGCGCATGAAGACGCGGCCCGCCGAATCCGGGTCGACGGCGGCGAACTCGGCGGGCGTGCCCGAGGAGAATTTTTGCATGAAGAGCGACGCGAGCGCTTCCGGCGTCTCCGCGCCAAGCGGCGTGGTTGCCTGGGCGGTCGCTCTCGAGCTCCTGCCGGCGGCAAGGACAAACGCCGCCAGCAGGAGTGAAACACGTCGGATCATCGTTACATCACGTCTTCGGGAAGTTCGGATTGGCGGTCACTTCGCCAACGGGGACCGGGAGACACGTGCTCGTTCCAAAGGCGCCCTGCGCCGGCTTGTAGAACGGCGTGCCCGAGGCGCCGACGAATGGCGTCGCCGTCGGATTGCGGACCCAATCGCCGAGATGCTTTGCCTCGAGCCAGAACTCGCGCGCGCGTTGGTTCATCAGCTCGGCGAGGATCGCCGGCGTGCCAGTGTCGGTGAACGCCGGTTGCCCGTTCGCCGCACGTCGCGATGCAATCAGCGCGAGCGCTGCCGTGGCATCGCCGGACTTGAGCTTCGCTTCGGCCGCGATGTAACTCGCCTCGAGGCCCGATGCGATTCGAATCGGCACGGCGTACCCGGTGAACTTGAGCTGCTGATAGTACTGCACCTGAGAGTCTTGCGCTTTTTTCCCGGCATCCTTCCACGGCACGCGTGGATCGTTGAGCGCACGATACGCGTCGGGCACGACGATGAGATTTCCGCCAATGTCATACTGGTACACCAGATTGCCCAGCACGCGATTGCTGGCGTCGTCGACCGTCACGGCGTTGTACACGAACGTGGCCGGAACGAGCGCGGCCGATTGCGACGCGTGCGCGTTGTCGCCGAGCTGGAGATACGCGCGCGCGAGACCGACGTTGGAGGCGTTGACGACTTTGGTGCCCTCCGCGACTCCCGCGGCGGCCGCCGCCGCTCCGACCGAGGCGGCTTTGGTGAACCGAGCGATCGCCGTGTCGAGGAGCTGCGCCGGCGTGAGCGGCGGCCCGACGAGAATGTCTCCCTGACAGAACGTCTCGGCCATCAATAGCAGTGAGAAGCCGGAGTTCATTTCCACGCGGGCCAGATTGATGTCCGACGCCGCGGATGGTCCGGCGAGCAGCACTGGAATGGCCAGCTCGTTTGTCGCGAGCGATTTCTGGAGCGGATTCCAGACGGTGGCGACGTCGGCGGTTCCCGAGCTCTCGACGCGCCGCCCGATGTCGTTGGTCTCCTGGCGAACGGCGCCGACATACGCCTCGCCGGAGAGGAACGCGGAATAGTAGATGAGGGTGCCGTAGGCCTTGTAGAAGTTGGACTGCGCCGAGAGCGAAAGTGTCGATGCGTCCTGGCTCGGATCGAACGATGTCGCGTCGACCACGGTCGGGTTGATGACGTCCATGTTGCAGGCGGACAGCGGCAGCGCCAGCAGGGCGAGCACCGCGACTGCGGCGGGGATACGCGCCGATTTCTGTATGGTCATTGGCGTGTCTCCTCTCAGAACTGGAAGTTGAGGCGTGTGAAGAAGCGGCGGGTCTGCGGCGTGGTGAACACGTCCGCGCGGAACAAGTTGACCAATCCGTCCGCTCCATTGACCTCGGGGTCCCATCCGGGATACTTGGTCGACAGCCAGAGATTTCGACCGCCGACGCTGATCGACGAACCCGCGAGGTGAGCTCGTTCACCGAGCGACGTCGGCAGCGACCAGGTCACCGCCATCTCCCGCAATCGAATGAAGTTGCCGGACACCATGTACGGATCGCGCACGAGCGCCGTGCCGACTCCGGTACCTGTCGTCTGCGTAAAGAAAGGTCCGTACCGGCGCTGGCGCTCGTATGTCGAGTATCCGCCCTGGTCCGCCGGCAGGACCGCTTCAGCCGAATTCGCCAGTGAACGGTCGCGGAAATCCTGGGTGAGATTATAGATCTTGTATCCGAACTTGCCATCGAACTGCGCGTAGAATCGCAGGTTGCGATGCAGCGTCAACGT
>DASVYG010000037.1:0-6292 GCA_036392315.1 Gemmatimonadaceae bacterium | reverse complement strand
TCGCGGGTGACCGCGCGTGCGCTCAGCAATGAGCGCGGCGAATTCCGCGTCGCCGGATCGCTCGCGGGAACCTACCGTCTTCGCACACTGCGGATTGGTTTTCGTCCGGCGCTCTCCGAGCCTGTCGCGCTTGCTGCCGGCGGAGAAATCACCAAACGCCTCGTCTTGTCCGGCCTCCCCATCGCGCTCGACACAATGCGCGTGGTCGATCGCAGCGTGTGCCGCGCATTCACGGATTCAGGAGCGGCGACCTACGCCGTATTTGAGCAGGTCCGCGCCGCGCTCATCGCCGCCGAGCTGACCGCGGCGTCCCGTACGATCGCCGCGACGATCGTGACGTACGAGCGCGCCCTCGATCCTGGTCCGGGTCACAACACCGGCCACGTTCTACGGCAACGATCGGCGGTGTCAGCCGGATACGTGAGAGAGGTGTGGCGATCGCCGTCGCCGGACAGCTTGCGGCGCGCGGGCTACGTCGTCACCGATCGCGACAACGCAGTGGTCTACTACGCGCCCGGATTCGACATGCTCCTGTCGACCCAGTTCGTGGAGGACCACTGTTTTCGACTCACGACCGACCGCAAACAACCCGGCCTTCTCGGCATCGCCTTCGAGCCGACGCCCGAGCGCAAGAAGGGCGTGCCGGAGATCCGCGGCGTTCTCTGGGTGGATCGCGCGTCGTCCGAGCTGCGGCGATTAGAGTTGCGTTATGTGAATCTCAGCCGCGATCAGGAGGACCTCGCTGGCGCCGAGCTCGATCTCGTACGAATGCGCGACGGCACTTGGGCGATCTCGCGGTGGAACATTCACATGCCGCTGATCGTCGAGCAGGTCGTGCCTGGCCATGGCACCGAGGTGCGCGTAGCGGAGTTGCACGTGGCCGGAGGCGAGCTCGCGCTCGCGCGACGCGGCAGCGACACGCTGTGGAGCGCTCCACCCCGCGTGCTCTCGGGCACTCTGCTCGATTCGCTCACCGGCTCCGCCGTCTCGGGCGCACGCGTCGTCGTATCCGGCACGACCCTCGAGGGAATCAGCGACGCCCGCGGGCGGTTCGCCATCGGCGGCATCCTTCCCGGGCAGTACACGCTGGAGGTGCACACCGCCTCTCTCGACTCGATGAACGCGGCGCACCGGTCGCCGTTCGAGTTTGTCGACGCGGCCACATCGCTCGAGGTGCGCGTGCCGAACGGACAGCAACTCGCGGCAGCGCTGTGCGGCTCCGCACAGAGCCACTCGAATGCCGACGGCATGGTCGTGGGCACGATCCGCGTCCGCGGCGACACGATTCCAACGCCACCCATTCGAGGCGCGAGGATCGTCGCGGAGTGGACTGCGGATCCATCCGACTCGGCGCGCGTTCGGCGTGTGGAAGTGCACGCCACACCAGATGGCGGCTTCCGCATCTGTGGCGTTCCCGTGAACACCGCCGTCTCGCTGAGCGCTCGTGCCGACAGCGCCGAAACCGCCAGTCCCAGTGTCGTGCGCATTCCTGCCGCGCTGCGACTTCTACGCACCGAGTTGACGCTTGATCGCGCGGACCAACTCGCGTTTCTCGGCGCGACATTCACCGGCGTCGTGGTCAGCGACTCCACACGCCAACCCATCGCCGGCGCCGAGGTCGCCGTGACCGACCTGGGCAAGAGTGTCGTCACGGATGTTCACGGCGCATTCAAACTCACGGGGATTCCTGCCGGCGAACACCAGATCTTCGTGCGCAGGATTGGGTACGGCGCGGCTGACACGCGATTCGCGTTCTCCGGGCACGAGACGGTCGAGCGCCGGATCGTCCTCGGAAGAGCCGTGACGCTCGAGACCGTGAGCGTGTCAGCGAAGGCGACGGAACGCGAGATGGCGAGCTTCGAGGAGAATCGGCGGTTGGGGCTCGGGCACTTCATGGCGCGGGACGAGCTCGAGAAATACACGGGGATGAAGCTCACCAGCGTCGTCCAACAGCTTCCAGGAGTCCTCGTGGTGAACGGCCGCACTGCGGGCGCGTGGGTTACGAGCAGGCGCGCTCCGGCGGCCCTTTGTCCGCCGGGATCGCGGCAGTGCTTGGAGAGCCACGGCATCTACGTCCCTGAGTCGTTCGAGCTACGCCAAGGCATACAGGTCGCCTGCTATGCGTTGGTCTATCTGGACGGTGTGTTGATGAACGGCGCCAGGGAGCCGACCGAGCCGTTCGACATCAGCACCTTTGCTCCGGAGCAAATCGAGGCGATGGAGTTCTACGCCGGTCCGTCGGAGACGCCACTCAAGTACAGCAGGATGGGATCGGACTGCGGCGTCTTGGTGCTCTGGCGGCGGCGAAGTCCGTGAACCGGGACGCGGGCCGGTCGCGCGGCTAGCGCGACACGGCTCCCGCTTGCCGCCGCAGCAACTGCGTCGCCTTCTCGAGATAATCTCGCGCCTCGGCGTGATTCGGGTCGATCGCGAGCGCCGCACGGAAGTGCTCGACCGCTTCGGCGAACTTGCCCTCGTGTGCCAGCGCGACGCCCCAGTTGAAATGCGCCTCGGCGTTATCGGGGCGGATCAAGAGCGCTGACTCGTAATGAGCGATCGCTTCGTCGAGCCGATTCAATCGCACGAGCGCGTTGCCCCAATCCACGTGGGCATTCGAGTTGTCGGGGTTGATCGCGATCGCGCGCTGGTAGTGCTCGATGGCGCCCGCGACGTCGTTCTGCTGAACGAGCGTCACTCCCCAATTGGTCTCTGCGTCGTCGTACGCCGGTTTGATGGCCAGGGCGCGCTTGTACTCCTCGACCGCGTCAGCGAGACGTCCCTCTCGAGCGAAGCCAACGCCGAGCCCGTTGTGTGCCTCCGGATAGTCGGGGGCTAACGTCACCGCGCGTTCGCTGTGTGCGATCGCCTCCTGCACACGATTCTGCCGGTACAGCACGTTCGCCAGCGCGCTGTGCGCGATCGAGGAACCGTCATCCACCTGGAGCACGCGCGACCAGAGACTTTCCGAGTCGTGCCAGACGTCAGCCTGCTGCCACGCCAACGCGCCCAGCACGAGCACGACCGCCGCGGCGCCGGTGCCGCTGAGAACCGCGGACCTCTCCATCAAAGACACGAGCACCCCGCCGGCGAGCACCGCGAGCGCCGGGGCAGCCAAGTACGTGTAGCGGTCCGCGGCGATCTGCGGCCCGTTCTGGACGACGCCGAGCATGGGCAGCGTGACGACGAAGAACACCGCGAATGCCGCGGTAACGCCGGGCAATCGTCGCCGCAGGAGCCACGCAATCGCCGCGACGCACACGCCCGCGACGTAGCTGACGACGAATCGCGTCTCTGCGGGATCGATGTGCTGCGGCATCTCGTAGAGCGGCGAGAGGCCGATCGGCATCGCCGTCTTCCACAGATAGAACGCGAGACTGTAGACCGACACGACGATCTTCGCTCCAATTCCCAACTGACTGGGCGGATGCAGCGCGACGATCGACAGTCCGGCCGTGGTCAGAGCCAGCACTGCGAATGGCGCGAGCTCGAGATAGATGGCGCGAGCCTTCTTGCTCCACCATCCTGTTGCGCCGCCAAGTCGCCGCAACGGAAAGACGTTGAGAAGGAAGAGCACCGCGGGCAAGCTCATCGCGGTTGCCTTCGACAACAGGGCGCACGCGAAGAGCGCAACCGCGGGCCAGTAACCTCGGCGGCCACTGGCGCGTTGTCGCGATCGCAGATAGGCGAGAATGCTCGAGAAGAAAAAAAGTCCCGACAGCACGTCGCGGCGTTCGGTCACCCACGCCACCGACTCGGCGCGGAGCGGATGCAACGCGAATACGAGCGCCGCGAATGCCGACGCCACGTCGAGCCGACCTGGTGAGAGCGGCGACGCTTCGGAGCGACTCGTCTGAATGATGGCGCGTGCCAGGAAGTACACGACCACGGCATTCGCCGCGTGGAGCAACAGGCTCGTGAGGTGATAGCCCGTTGGATTCATTCCCCAGATCTCGTAATCGAGTCCGAGTGTCATCCACGAGAGCGGGACGTAGTGGCCCATGTGGAAGGTGGTCCACATCCAGTGAAGCTGCTCCAATCCCAATCCGCGAAAGTGCGGGTTCTCGACGAAGTTCCGGTCGTCGTCCCAGGCGACGAATCCGTCGTGCAACACTGGCAGGAAGGCGAGGACCGTGAGCAAGGCGACGCCGGCTGGGATCGCCCAGTCGAGTAACGGGCGTCTGACGTCAGCGATGCGCGCGGCGGCGGCCGGGTCGGTTGGCCGCTTGGCCTTCCGCGCAATCACAGCGGCGTCCGGCATTCATCGCTCCTCCGTCGAGAGCCAACTGCTGGGCGAGCCAACCTCGCGCATTTGCCCGCGCCGACCGAACTCGAGCCGGCGACCTCGGCCAGGCTGCCAACCTACTGGCGGGGTCTGTTGCTCGCCACTCTATTGAGGGCGCGTTGACAACGACGTGACGACGTGCGGCGGTTAAATTCCCAGCGTCGCCCTCGTCCCTCCCCCTTTGGATGCGACTGATGCACGGTCCACGCTACTCCAACTCCATCAAGATCGGCGGCCGAGGCCTCGCGCTGGCCGGGATCGCCGTGTTAGCGTCGTGCGGCAGCGCACCGGAAACCGATCCTCGGATGGTGTCGGAGTGGATGCACACGCTGTACGGCGTCATTCGGACCGAGCGTCTGTCGCCGCCAGTCGCGTCGCGTCTCATGGCGTATGCGACGACCGCGCTCTATTCCGGGCTTGCGTCGGTCGACCCGAGGCTTCCGAGCCTCGCGGGCACGCTCGATGGATTGTCGGAGCTCCCGGTCGCCCAGAATCGACGCGACTACGACGCGACGCTGACAGCAATTGCCGCCGAGCGGGTGGTGCTCGACTCGTTGTTGCGCGAAGGACTTCCGACGACTCGCTCGGCGCTCGGACGGCTCGCCGATTCGCTTGCACTTGCCCGAGGCAAGCTCGGCGTGTCGGACGACGTTCGGAGGCATTCGCGAGAGCTCGGCACCCGAGTGGGGAACGCCATCGTTGCCTGGTCGCACGGCGACGGCTTTGATACGACACGCGGTCGGCCGTTCACGCCGCGCGTCGGCCTCGCCTACTGGGGAAACGATTCGCCGGCGAACACGTACACGGCGCAGAATCTCTCCGCCGCCAGCGCATTCGTCGCGCTTGGTAATCCGGCGAATGTGCTGCAATCCGGAAACACCAGCGATCGCGGGCTGATTCTCAACCGTCCGAAGCGCGCCGGCGTCAAGACGCTGCCCGGCGTCAACATGGCCGGCCTGACCGAACCGTACTGGGGAGAAATTCGGCCCTTCATATTGAAGAAGTGGAATGAATGCGGCGTGCCCGAGCCGCCGCCGTACTCGACGGACAAAGGCTCAACGCTGTATCGCGATGCCGACTTGGTTCGTGAGACGCGCGTCAAGATGACGCCCGAACAGCGCGCGATCGCGTTTTATTGGGCGGACAACGCCGGCGAGTCGGGAACGCCCGTGGGTCATTGGATCTCGATCGCCAGTCAAATGGTGGCCGAGCGGCATTTGTCGGGGAACGACGCGGCGCGGCTCGTGATGCTAACGGCGCTCGCGCAGGCCGACGCCTTCATCGCCGCCTGGGGTTACAAGTTTGAGTATTCGCTCATTCGCCCGCGCATGTTCATTCGGCGCGTAATCGACTCGACGTGGGAGCCGTTGATCCCGACGCCGCCATTCCCCGAGTATCCGTCGGCGCACTCGACGCAGTCGGCCGCGGCGGCGACGGTGCTGGGTGCCATGATCGGCGACTCCGTCGCGTTCGAGGACAGTACGGACATCTCGATCGGGAACGGCGTGCGGCACTTCGGATCCTTCCGCGCCGCGGCGCACGAGGCCGGCATCTCGCGAATCTACGGCGGCATTCATTTTCAGTACGGCAACCTCGGCGGTCGTGCGCTGGGCGAGTGCGTCGGCGGCAAAGTGGTCCAGCGGATGAAAGTGGCCGCAAGGTGAGCTGCCGCTCGTCGATCGCGATCACTCTCGCCGCCGCGGCGGCGCTCGCATGCAAGTCGTCGCCAAAGCCGACACCAGCCTGGCATCAGGAGGTCGGCTATCGCTGGCGCGATCTCGACGTTCCCACCAGCGGAACACCGGGTTTCACCAAGATGGATCCTGCCAAGACCGGTATTCGCTTTCAGAACTTCGTGAGCGACTCCGTGCTTCTTGGCAATCGGATTCTTGGCCAAGGCGCCGGCACGTGTCTGGGCGACGTCGATGGAGACGGGCGCGTCGACGTATTTCTCGCGCGCACCGAGGGCAGCAACAAACTCTATCGCAACCTTGGTGATTGGCGGTTCGA
>DASVYG010000036.1:0-22767 GCA_036392315.1 Gemmatimonadaceae bacterium | reverse complement strand
GCGACATCGTCGATGTCGCTCCCGTGTCGCATTTCCTGACGTTGCCTGTGTAGCTTATGCGTCACGTGTCCGAACGATCGATATTGCCGCGCCGCACACATGCCGATGGCCACCAAGAAAACGAAGACGAAGTTCAAGAAGAGAACGACGGCGCCGGTCAGGCGCGTTGCCAAATCAAAGACCGCTGTCGCGCGAAAACGGGCGCGTCCGTCTCCAGCCGGACACGCCGGACCCGTCAACGAGTGGATGGAGCTTCGCGAGTCGCCAATTCATGGGTTGGGCGCATTCTCGCGGACCGACATCCCCAAGGGGACACGCGTGATCGAGTATACCGGCGCGAAGATCAGCAACGCCGAAGCCGACCGGCGCTACGACGACGAGAAGATGCCCCAGCATCATACGTTCCTGTTCATCCTGAACGATCGGACGTGCGTCGACGCCGCATTCGAGGGTAACGAGGCGCGCTTCATCAATCACTCGTGCGCCCCGAACTGCGAGGCCGTCATCGAGCGCGGGCACATCTGGATCGAAGCACTGAGGACGATTCCCGCCGGGACCGAACTGGCGTACGACTACGCGTACGAGGACGATCCCAAATACACGGAAAAAGATCTGCTCTTCTACGCGTGCAAGTGCGGCGCGCCGAATTGTCGCGGGACCATCGTCAACACGCGGAAGAAACTGAAACGGTGAGCGCGCTTCGGGCGTTGTTGGCCGGCGTCGTCGACTACGCCGGACTGTATCCGCCCGCGGGGCTCGGCATGGGCGCGGCGGTGCGCAATTACGCCGCGTATCGCACGCACGACGACTCATGGATGCTGGGCCGGTTCGTCGTGCCCGCCGCACGGCTCGAAGAATTCACAACGGAACTGCGAGCGCTCGGTGAGCAAGCCGCGCCGGAATGGCGATTGAGCGCCGTGCTTGGCGCGGACGTCGAAGCCGACATCGAACGAGTCCGCGCGTTCAATCGCGAGCATCGCGGTCGCGCATGCGCAGACTCGCTCGAGGGGAAAGTCGATTCGGTCGAGGGAATCCGTCGCGCGGCGGCCGCATCCGGCAGCAGCTTTACTCTCTTTGCCGAACTGCCGCCCAGCGCCGACGCCGAGATGCTCATTGGTGCAGTGAAGCAGGCCGGCGTCAACGCGAAGCTTCGAACCGGCGGAGTGACGACGGCCGCATTTCCGACCCTCGAGTCGGTCGTCCAATTCATGCGTCGCTGCATCGGCGCAGGCGTTCGATTCAAGGCGACGGCTGGACTGCATCATGCGGTGCGCGGTGATTATCCCCTGACGTACGACGCCGCAGCTCCGACCGGCCCGATGTTCGGGTTCCTGAATTTGCTCGTCGCGGCCGGCCTGCTCTTCAGCGGTCGCGGCGACGCAGACGCGCTCGCCGTCCTCGACGAGCGCGATCCGGGCGCGTTCACTACGACGCCCACGACGATTCTCTGGCGCGACGTAGCCCTCGACGAAGATCGCCTCCGGGCGCTACGCGATCGAGCGCTCGTGTCGTTCGGCTCCTGCTCCTTCACCGAGCCGGCGGCCGAGCTGCACGCCCTGGTTCTCGTTCCATGACCCTCGACCAGACTCACGATCCCGAGCTGCGATCGTGGGTTCGAACCGCCAACGATCCGACGTCGGATTTCCCGATCCAGAATCTTCCGTTCGGCGTGTTCAACCGGGCGCACACGAACGAACCCGCGCGCGTGGGCGTGGCGATCGGCGATCAGATCGTCGACATCGCGGCCTGCGAGGCGGCCGGACTTCTTGGCGCAGATGCGAGACTGGCCGCGACGAGTTGTCGCGAGCGCGATCTCAATTCGCTGCTCGCGCTCGGACGTGACTCCGCACTCGTGTTGCGTCGGGAGTTGAGCGGATTGCTCCGCGTTGGCTCGGCGTCGTTCGAGCGCGACAGCGCGATCGCCTCGCGGATTCTCGTTCCCTTGCGCGAGGCGGAGCTTTCGTTGCCGGCGCGCATCGGCGACTACACGGATTTCTACGCGTCGATCGATCATGCGACCAACGTGGGCAGCATGTTTCGGCCCGATCAGCCGCTGTTGCCGAACTACAAGTGGATTCCGATCGGATACCACGGCCGCTCATCGTCGCTCGTCGTCAGCGGAACAACGATTCGGCGACCCGTCGGCCAAACGCGCGAAGGCGCCGACGGACCGCCGACATTCGGGCCAAGCCGACGACTCGACTACGAGCTCGAGGTCGGTGCGCTCATTGCGACAGGCAACGCGCTCGGCACACCGATCGCGCTCGATGAAGCGGAGCGGCACGTTTTGGGGCTGTGCCTCGTCAACGACTGGTCGGCACGCGACATCCAAGCGTGGGAGTATCAGCCGCTCGGCCCATTTCTGGCCAAGAATTTCGCGACGACGTTGTCGCCCTGGATCGTCACGCTCGACGCGCTCGAGCCATATCGTGCTCGCGCCTACCCGCGTCCGGCGGGCGATCCCGCGCCGCTGCCGTATTTGTTTTCCCAAACCAACACCAACTCGGGTGGGTTCGACATCACGCTCGAAGTGTTCTTGACATCGGCGCGCATGCGCGACCAGCGCATGGAGCCGTGGCGCGTGAGCGTTGGCAGCTTCGTCGACATGTATTGGACGATCGCGCAACTCGTCGCCCATCATACGAGCAACGGGTGCAACCTCCGCGCTGGCGATCTTCTCGCAAGCGGCACCGTGTCTGGTTCGACGAAGGAATCGCGCGGCAGTCTCCTCGAGCGAACATGGCGAGGGACGGAGCCGATCGAGCTGCCCACCGGGGAGACGCGACGATTCCTCGAAGACGGCGACGAAGTCATCTTGCGTGGCTTCTGTGAGCGCAGCGGCCAGCCGCGAATCGGATTCGGAGAGTGTCGGGGAATCGTGGCGGCCGCGCCGACGTGAACGGCGCGCGGTGGCTTCGACTCGCGGCCGCCGTCGCGCTGACCGCAGGATGCTCCCGTCATTTCGATGTGCCGGCGCCGAGCATCTCCGCTCCGGCCCCATCGACTCTGCCGCCCGCCGAACAGGCGACCATCGTGCTGCCGGTCTCGATCGCGATGTCCAAGTTGCTCGCGCAGCTCGATTCGGTATTTCCGCCGAGCGACAGCCTCGATCGGACGAAATGCAGCGCGCTCGGTGGGCTCGTGTGTCATCAGTACGTCTACCGGCGCGACACGCTCGATCTCCGAATGGTGAACGACCGCGTTACGCTGTTCACTCGGCTGCATTTTCGGGGACGCGTCGCGCTGCCGGGCGTTGGAGGCATCGCCAGCTGCGGCTACGAGCCCGAGGCCATGCGTCGCGCTGAGCTGCGATTCGCGACGAACTTGTATTGGCGGAACGATTGGCGCTTGGCGTCGCGTGCTACCGTGCTGACACCGGACATTCTCGATCCGTGCCAGATAACGCTGCTTCGCGTCGACGCCACGCCGACGATGAAGCGGTTGATCGAAGGACAGCTCGCGCATTTTCGACAGCAGTTCGATTCCATCGTGCCGGCGGTCGCCGATCTCAAACCTGCGGCGGATTCGCTCTGGCGAACGATGGAGCGTCCGCTCGCGATCGACTCCGCGTCGACGGTCTGGTTCGCCATGTCGCCCGATGGAGCGAGCCTGGCGCCGCTCGTCGGCGCCAGCAATTCCGTCAATACGGCGATCGTCATCACGGCGCATCCGCGCATCGTCGTCGGAGCAAGGCCTGCGGCGCAGACGCGCGCGCTGCCAACGCTGACGCTCGCAGGCCCGCTGAGCGGCATTCACGTTCCGCTCGAGATCGAAGTGCCGTTCGACGATTTGAGCCGACGTGCCACGGCGCTGCTCTCGGGCGAGGTGGCCGGAAAAGGAATTCGCGTCGGCAACATCGATGTGTGGGGCGTCGGTGACACGGCGGTCGTGAAAGTCGGCGTCGAAGGTCGTGTCTCGGGCTCGCTGTTCCTCCTCGGGCGCGTCGGGTACGATGCCGCCACGCGTTCGGTTGTGATTAGCGACCTTCGCTACACTCTTGCGAGCAGCAGCAAAATGTCGAGCATCAAGGCGACGCTCGGTGCCATCCGCATTCGTCACGCGCTCGAGGATGCGACGGGCCACGGACGCCTTGCGATCGGCGAGCAGCTCGATCGGCTCAAGTCGCAGCTGGGCAGTGAGCTGAATCGCGACGTTGCGCCCGGCCTCGCGCTGTCGGGCGCCATCAACGACGTGCGTATCGGCCGTTTGTACACGACGCCGCGCGCGTTCGTGTTGCGCGTGATCTTGGACGGCGAAGCTCGGCTCGACGTGCGTTAGCGCGATGGCTGATCCGAGGCATCGCTGGTCGAGCGATCGCAGATCACGCGCTCGCTGACTGCACGCTTGCTAGAGCGCCGGTCTGACCAGTAGGACTTGGCCTACGCGGATCTTGTTCGTCGGAAGCTTGTTCCAGGCCTGAAGCTTATCCGGCGTCGTGTTCCAGATCGTCGCGATGCTACCGAGCGCGTCACCGCGTCTGACGGTGTAGAACTTCGCCTTGCGTCGTGCGGCTTCCGCGTCGCGGCGCTCCTGCTCGGCCTTGGCCAGAAGCGCGCGCTGTTGCGCACCTTGGGCCACGGCGCGGTCGTGCCGCACATTCATGCCGACGATCATGAGGTTGGCCATTGGCCAGGCCGCGGATGGGACGCCGAGCTTGAGTCGCTCGGTTGGCGTCGAGATGACGATGGCTTTCGCGATGCCAAAGAACGTGCGACCCGATGAAACCTGAACGAGCGTGTCGATCGGGAAGTCGCGCTCCTCGAACGTGGGCGGTAGATCGGGAGCGGCGAGCAGGTCGCGCGGCTCGAGGCCGAGGTACAACAGGCGCTGGTCTGTGAGCACGAGGAGCCCGCGCGTCGCGCGGAAGTAGTCGATCGCCGGTCGCTTGAACACGGACACCATCCGAATCACGCGCTCGCCGGGCTGCAGCGTATTGAGCCGCAGCTCGCGCTCGGCAATGGCGCGGCTGTCGCGTGGATCCGTGCGCGCCATGTGCACGATCAGTTGCACAACGATCACCAGCGCAACGAGCGCCGCGAAGACGAACGTGTACAGGGCTGCGGGCTGCATGCGGCGTCTTCGTCGGCGCATGCCGCGCGGTCGCGACGGACTCGGTTGTCGAATGGGTTTGATGCCTGCGCTTGCGGGAATCGACCTGCTCATGGTGTGGCGTGTTGCCAGAAGTCTATTGAGTGCGAGAGGGCGTCGCGTCCCCTGAGCCTTTTGCGTCCACAAGAAAGATGCCCGAGCCCAGAACACGAAAACGTGGAATCGGTTGCGCGCGCGACCATTTTGCGCTACCGTAATGGATCCTAACACATTGCCAATCTTGTGATTGGCGTTGGTGGCGCTGACAAGAACGGAACACTTCGTCGTCGCGCCCGGTATGAAGAGTGTGTTATCCGAACTGCCGGGGCCGCCGTTACCGCACGTCCCGAGCTGCATTCGCCGCCTGGAGGTCCACCATTCCGTCGAAGCGCTCCGTCTGGTCGCAAGTCATGCTCGCCGCGGGCTCGGTTGCGGCGATCGTCTTCGCGACCAATGCCACGCGACCGTACTACGTGAGCCGCGCCCCACTTGGGACGCAGCTCATCGAACATCGGTACGTGGACTCGAACGAGACGCGCGCGCCGTGGATGCACTCCGAAGCCGAGGTGTCGCTCAAGACGCCGCAGTTCCTGCTCGACCGCGAGTTGTTCGCGATGGATCTGATCCGCACGGGTAAAGTCACGCTGGAACGCGCCCGCGCCCTGGCCGATGTTGCCGTCCGCGAAGCGTACACCCGAAAGATTCCGCCAGCGCTCGTGCTCGGTGTCATGCTGACGGAAAACGACGAGCTCAAGTCATCGGCGCGCTCGCGCGTCGGGGCTGTCGGGCTCATGCAGGTGGCGCCGCAGCCGTGGCAGAGCCTTGGTCGGAAGTTCGGGACCAACGTGCACACCGATTCCACGAATCTGAAATACGGCATCTACATCCTTGGTTGGGTCGCGCAGAAGGCGGCCGGGCTCGTCGAGGACCGTGATGCCGCGTGGCGTAAAGCGTTGCTGCGCTATAACGGATGCGTGAACGGCCGAAACACGCCCGACTGCCATGGATATCCCGACGAAGTTCGGCGGCAGGTCCAAGTGGCCGCCAAGTCCACCTGTCGCGGCAGCGACTTCGATCAGTGCGTTGCTCAGCCGATGTGGAGCGCTCGGCGCGACGCCGACACGACGGCGTCTCAGGTCCGCTAGGGTTCGGGACGTACGGGGAATCGCGGCGCGCACAGGCGCGCTTTTTTTGTCGACATAGCTCTTCCGCGCGGGCGACACCCCGCGGATGTTATCGAATGACGAGTCCGTTGGTGGCGCATGCCGCGCTCAGCGCCGAGCACGTTACGAAACGCTTCGGTTCGCTGGTCGCGCTCGACGATGTCTCGCTTTCCGTGCCCGCCGGGGCGTGCGTCGCGCTCGTTGGCGAGAGCGGATCGGGCAAGACGACGCTTCTGCGCTGCTTCAACCGGCTCATCGATCCCGACGCGGGAACCATCAGCGTCGAGGGCGTGAACGCCGCCACGCTCGATCCCGTTCAACTGCGCCGCCGGATCGGGTACGTCCCACAGGACGGGGGCCTCTTGCCTCACTGGCGCGTGTCGCGAAACGTCGAGCTCGTACTGCGACTGATCGGTGACGCACGCGCCGCGGAGCGGGCGAGCTCGGCACTGCGATTGGTTGGACTCGACCCGGCCAGCTACGGCGAACGCTGGCCGCGGGATTTGTCCGGCGGCCAACGACAGCGCGTGGCCATCGCGCGGGCGCTCGCCGCCGAGCCGTCGGTGGTGCTGCTCGACGAGCCGTTCGGCGCGCTGGACGCGATCACACGCTCGGAATTGCAGGAGAGTTTCGCCGCGCTGCGGACGCGACTCGGAATGACCTGTGTGTTGGTCACGCACGATGTGCACGAGGCGCTGCTTCTTGCGACGCACATCGCGGTGCTTCGTCGTGGGCGCATCGAACAGATCGCTCCACCGTCGACGTTAGTCGCCGAGCCGGCGACGGACTACGTTCGCACGCTGCTGCAGCGCGCGCGCGTCGCACAGTATGCGGGGGTCACGTGAGCGCGCTGCTCATGCTCGCGTTGGCGGCGCAAACGTCGATGCCGCGGACGGACGCACGTCCCGTAGTCGTCGCGTCGAAACCGTTCGGCGAATCGTACGTTCTGGCCGAGATGTTCTCACAGCTGCTCGAGGCGCGCGGCGTTCGGGTCGATCGGCGGCCGGGCTTGGGCGCGACGGAGATCGCCTTCGGCGCACTCAGAACAGGCGCGATCGACGTGTACCCGGAATACACCGGCACCGGATTGCTCGCCATTCTCGGCGAGCAGCCGATGGGAACCGCCGGCGCGGTCTTCCAACGCGTGTCGCGAGAGTTCCACGATCGATACGGCGTGCGATGGCTCGCGCCGCTCGGATTTCAAAACAGCTACGCGATCGCCGTGCGCCGCGCGACGGCGGATTCGTTGCATCTCTCGACGTTGAGCGATCTGGCTCGTGCGTCGCGGTCGCTTCGCGCTGGGCTCACGCCGGACTTCATTGGGCGGGCGGACGGACTTCCCGGGCTCGAGCGGGCGTATGCGATTCGGTTTCGCGACGTTCGCGCGCTCGGACCCGCGGTGAAGTACCAAGCGCTTGCCGCCGGTCAGGTGGACGTCATCGACGGCTACTCGACCGATGGCCTCATCGCGCGCTACGACTTGGTCGTGCTCACCGACGATCGCCATTTCTTTCCGCCGTACGAGGCGGCGGCGCTGGTCAGCGCGCGGCTCGCGGCGAGCGATCCGCGCGCGATCGCGGCGCTCGGCGAGTTGAGCGGCCGACTCGACGAGCGGCAAATGCGCGCACTCAACCAACGGGTCGAAGTCGAGCGAACACCGGTGGCAATCGTGTCGCATGACGCGCTGGCGTCACTCGGATTGCTGGCCGACACGCAGGCTGCCGATGCGCGCGTGGCCGCCAACGGTCGCAGTCTGGTGGGTTATCTGAGCAGCCAGCGAACGGTGATCGCGCGGCTTGCCGGACGACACATCGAGCTCGTGGCGATCTCACTCATCGCGGCCGTGCTGATCGCGGTTCCGGTCGGACTGCTGCTCGAGCGGGCTTCGAGACAAGCCGAGGGCGTCATTCGGGCTGTCGGTGTCCTTCAGACATTGCCCGGCATCGCGCTGCTCGCCTTCATGATCCCCCTGCTCGGCATCGGCGTCATTCCTGCATTGGTCGCCCTGGTGCTGTACTCCCTGTACCCCATCGTTCGCAACACATACACGGGCGTTCGGGACGCCGACCCAGCCGCCGTTTCCGCCGCGCGCGCGCTCGGAATGACCGATCGTCAAATCCTTCGCAACGTGCGCCTGCCTCTTGCGACCCCCGTTATCATGGCAGGGATCCGGACGGCCGCGGTGATTGACGTCGGCACAGCCACGCTCGCGGCGTTCATCGGCGCCGGTGGACTCGGCGAACCGATCGTGGCTGGGCTCGCATTGTCGGATACGCGCATGATTCTTTCCGGAGCTATTCCCGCTGCGCTTCTCGCCATCGGCGTCGACGCCGGCCTGGCGTTGGTTGAACGATTGACGCGGCCAGGTCGATGATTACCCGAGAGCAGATTGCCGCGCGCCTCGACGAAGCGCGCACCCGGACGTTGCACCTCGTCGAGCCGCTGACCGACGAGGATCTGCACGTGCAGCACGATCCCCTGATGAGTCCCATCATTTGGGATCTTGGCCACATCGCGCACTTCGAGGAGCTCTGGCTGGTACGCAACCTCGAAGGGCCGGTCGAATTCGGCGAGATGCCGGGGATATACAATCCGTTCGAGAATCCCCGACGCGTGCGCGGCGCACTCCAGCTGCCGACGCTCGACGAATGCCGGGTGTTGATGCAAGAGATCCGATCGCGCGTGATCGAGCGTATGTCGCACGTTCGCTACGATTCCGATGACGAGCTCCTGCGCGATGGATACGTCTACGCCATGGTGCTCCAGCACGAATACCAGCACGGCGAAACGATTCTGCAAACGCTTCAGCTCAAGCAGGGCATGCCGTACCGCGCGCCTCGGGCGTACACGCTGCCGGTGCCGCGCCGCACTGCTGATCGACATGCGGTCGCGCGATTCGGTGGCGGCCCCGTTCGCGTGGGAACGGACGATCGCTCGGTGGCGTACGACAACGAGCGTCCGCAGCACGACATCGATCTCGCGCCATTTTTAATCGATGTTTTTCCCGTGTCGAATGGCGATTACCTGGAGTTCATGCGCGCCGGAGGGTATGAGCGTCGCGATCTCTGGTCCGAATCGGGATGGGCGTGGCGCAATGAATCGCAGGTCGAAGCACCGAAATATTGGATGCGCGACGGCGACGACTGGTGCATGCGAGTCATGGATCGCGTGACGTCGGTCGACGCAAGCCTGCCCGTGTGCCACGTCTGTCATCACGAGGCCGAGGCATTCGCGCGGTTTGTCGGCAAGCGTCTTCCGACCGAGCTCGAATGGGAAGTCGCGGCCGGCTGGAATCCCGACTCGCGCCGGATGCAGGCGTTTCCGTGGGGAGACGAGCCCGCCACGCCGGCGCGTGCCAACGTCGACCAGCTTTCGTTTGCCACCGCGCTACTCGGCGCGTACGAGAGTAATTGGTCGCCGATCGGATGCTACGGCATGATCGGCGACGTTTGGGAATGGACATCGAGCGACTTTCAGCCGTATCCGGGGTACCGGACGTTTCCGTATCCGGAGTACTCCGAGGTGTTTTTCGGCAGCGAGTACAAGGTGTTGCGCGGTGGCTCGTGGGCGACGCGGCCCGGCGTCGTGCGCAATAGTTTTCGCAATTGGGATTATCCCATTCGGCGACAGATCTTCGCCGGTTTCCGGTGTGCGCGCGATGACTAGCATCGACACCATACTGAGCGCGGCCGGGTCTGGCGACGCCGAGCGTCGGCGTGCCATGCTTGCGGACGTGCGCGACGGATTGTCCCGGCGCCCGCGCGAGCTCTCACCCAAGTATTTCTATGACGAGCGCGGCTCACGGTTGTTCGAGGAGATCACGCGGCTGCCCGAGTATTATCTCACGCGCGCCGAGCGCGAGATTCTGCTCGTGCGCTCGTCGCAGATCGTCGAGTTGACGGGCGCTCATACGCTCGTCGAGCTGGGAGCGGGGAGCGCCGCAAAGACGCGCATTCTCTTGGCGGCAATGCGACAGCGCACGGACGCTGTGACGTACGTGCCGATCGACGTCAGCGAGGAATTCCTCTCGCAGACGCGTGACGCGCTCGAGGAGGAGTTTCCCTGGCTGCGCGTGGAGCCCATGATCGCCGATATGACGGTCGCGATCGATCTGCCTCCGGTCGTCGAGTCTCCGGTGCTGTTCGCGTTTCTCGGCAGCACGATCGGGAATTTCGATACGCCGTCGGCCGTGGCGTTGCTGCGGCGAATCGCCGATCAAATGCGGGCGAAGGATCGCTTGCTGCTCGGAACGGACCTACGGAAGGATCCGCGCGTGCTCGACGCCGCGTACAATGATTCGCGGGGCGTGACTGCCGAATTCAATCGGAACATGCTCCGCGTGTTGAACGCGGAGCTCGGGGCTGACTTCGCGCCGGAGCGTTTCAAACATCGCGCCTTCTACAACGAAATTGATCACCGGATCGAGATGCATCTGCACGCCATGGGCGCGCAGACGGTGCATATCCCTGGTTTGCCCGACGTCTTGTTCGCCGACGGCGAGGGTATCCGGACGGAGCTGAGCTACAAGTACGACCGTTGCGCCGTGGAGGGCATGGCCGCCGGCGCGGGATTGTCGCTGTCGCATTGGTTCGTCGACGCGCAAGCGCGATTCGCTCTATCGATTCTCGAGCCGACGCCGTGAACGACATCTCGCCGATACTCTTCGCCGAGTTGCGCGACGAAATTCACTCGACGTGTTTTACGCCCGAGCCGGCGCCGGCCGGTCGGGTCGGGGCTGAAGTCGAGTTCCTCGTGCTCGATGACGCAACGCATCTACCGCTGCCGCTGCACGGTTCGCGCGGCTCGATCGATCGTCTTCGTCGATACGGGCGGCGGACCGCCTGGACCGAATTTCACGGCTACGATGGGACTCCGAGGTTCGATGTTTCCGGAGCGGCCACGATCAGCTTCGAGCCGGGCGGGCAGCTCGAGATCAGCACGAGGCCGTGCGCATCGGCGTCGGAGCTCATCGAGTTGCTGCGCGGCCTCGTCTCGCCGCTGCGCGCCGCGCTGAGCGACGAAGGGGTCGAGTTGCTCTCGGTCGGGATCGATCCATACAACGACGTGCGCCGCGTGCCGTTACAACTTCACGTCGATCGTTACGAGCGAATGACGCGCTACTTCGACGAGATCGGACCGTACGGCGTGCGCATGATGCGTCAGACGGCGTCGATTCAGGTGTCGATCGACCGCGGATCGCGACCGGCGGCACGTTGGCGATTACTGAATGATCTCGCGCCGTATCTCGTCGCCTTGTTTGCCAACTCTCCACACTACGAGGGGGCCGACGCCGGGCACCGGAGCGTTCGTGCGCTGTGCTGGCGCATGCTCGACCCCACGCGAACGGGCGTCGCCCTGCCCGCGGACGATCCGGCAGCCGCGTACACGCGGTTTGCCCTCGGCGCGAACGACATGATGGCGACCACGAGCAACGCTGCGCATCACCCGTTCGGGACAACGGTCGCGAGCACGCGTTCCGGCGACGATGATCGCTCGCGATGGGCGACACACCTCACCACTCTGTTCCCCGAGGTGCGGCCGCGCGGACACTTCGAGGTCCGCTCGTGCGACGCGATCGACCCGGCGCACTATGCGGCCCCGATCGTGTTCCTCACCGGCCTTGTATACGACGAACGCTCGGCCAACGAAGCCGCGCTGTTAGCGGCCGAAAGCCGCGCGCTTCTTCGGACGGCGGGTGAGAAAGGGATGCGAGATGTGGCCGTCGCGCGCACGGCGCGGGACCTGTTCGCGCTCGCGCTCGCCGGCGCCCGCCGATTGGGCGCCGGCTACGTGACCGGCGGTGACCTCGACGTGGCCACGCAATTCTATGTCGACTACACCGCGCGCGACCGCTCGCCAGCCGACGATCGCGCGCTCCCGGTGTCCACGACGCCGGTCAGTGCCGAGGTCCGCTCGCCGAATTGAGCGCGGCGTCGCCGGCGAACCGGGCGCGAATGCGAACCGTTCGCTCGAGATCGTCGCGCGTTTGCAGAATCTTCTGCCGCAGATCGAGCGGAAGCGCCGGGCGTTGCTCGAGAAAGGTGTCGATCACCTTGAGCGCCTCGGGCGACCGCTGTCCGCCAATGAATCCGCCCAGCCACGATCCGAGAAAGAAGATGCGCCGGTTTCGCTGAATCCACCGCAGGCTGTCGAGCGCAGGCTCAAGGTAGGGAAGCGTTAGCGAACTCTGATCTGGAACGTTGAACGAGCGCATGCTCGAGGTCACCCAATCCTCATTGAGCGTCGAATCGCGGAAGTAGCGATCGAAGTACGCTCGCTTCACCTCGGCCGACGGGCGACCCGCTGCCGCCACGAACGCACTTCGTTTGGCGCTTGTCGTCGTATCGCGCCCAGACTCGAACGCGATCAAGAGATCGGCATTTGGTGCGCCCCGCTCGACGAGCCGCATGACGATCGTCCAGCGCGTCGGTTGACGCAACGGCAAGCCCGCCGTGGACACGCTGTCGAGCCATGCGCGAAGTCGGCGCGTGCCGGCCTCCGTGCGCGCCAAGGAGATGTAGGCGTCGAGCTGATTCTTGCGAAGGCCGTAGCTGCGCTGTGCGTCCGAGGCGCCCGCGAGCAATACACCTTCCACCGAGCCGATCACTGCTTGTTGTTGCGCCACCGACAAATAACTCGAGACGGCCCGGCTCATGCGCGTGACGATGCCGGCCGCGATCTGCTCGTCGCGCTCCGCCGGCAACTCTCGCAGCGCGGTCGCCACGAATTCGCTCGGCGCGAGTCGGGCGTCGCGGACGAGATCCCACATCGCACCCCAGAGCATGGCACGCAGCAACGGGTCGCGCACTTCGCCGACGTGCGCGGTCACCCATCGGGTGCTCCGTGGGTCGAGCATGACCAAGCCGTAGGCGTTGTCGTTCGCGTTCGCGAAGACGAAATCGGGAGCCGGCCGGCCGGCTGCGGCAGCGACAACCGTCGTCTCCGCCGTGACCTGGACCGGCATCGACGTCAACTTGCCGTTCGACGATAGCACGACCTCGGTCTTCATTGGCCATACGCCAGGACCGGATAGGGGCTGGGCCGGATGCTGGATCAGCGCGAGCCGCTTGACCGTTCCATTTGTAATGTCGAGCCGCTGCTCGAGCACAGGCATTCCGGGACGCAGGATGTATTGGCGTCCCCAATCGGCGAGCGATATGTGTGCCGCCTTGCCGATCGATCCGAGAAGATCTTCCCACGTCGCGTTGCCGTACTGGTGCGCGACCAGAAACTCGTGGAGCCCGGAGCGAAACGCCGAATCGCCGACGAGGTAGTTGAGCTGCTTGAGAATGCCCGGCGCTTTGTTGTAGACGATCGCGCCGTAATTGCTCTTGGCCTGATCGAGGTTGGCGAGCCGCTGCCAGACGGGAGTCGTGCCCGCCGTTTCGTCCACGTCGTACGCTGCCGGCTTGTTCCGCAGATAGAACGACATCCACGGGTTGGGCAGCCCCTCGATGCTCTGCATCTTGGCCGCCATGTAAGTCGCGAACCCTTCCTTGAGCCACAGGTCGTCGAACCATTTCATCGTCATGTCGTCGCCGAACCAATGGTGCGCGACCTCGTGATAGATGGTCGCGCGTCGCCCGAGTCGCTGGTTGAGCGTCGGTGGCTCGCGGTAGATGAACGATTCCTCGTTGAACATCGTGACGCCGGGATGCTCCATGCCGCCGAAGGGAAACGCCGGCGCGAGCATGAATTGGAACTGCTGAAACGGATACTTCACGCCAAAGTATTTCTCGAGCGACGCGAGGGCCGATCCGACTTGCGCCTCGAGCGAGTCGACCTCCACCTCGCGCGCGCGCGACGCGCGCACCCAGAGCGGCGTGCGACCGCCGGCCGCCGTGAACTCCTGCCACGGTCCCGCGGCGAATGCGAACAGGTAGGTCGGCAGTGGGTCCGTCTCTCTGAATTGGTAGACGCGCCCCTCGGTGGCTTGGCTCACGTGCTCAGTGACGCCGTTGGCGAGCGCTTTCCACCCACTTGGCACGATCAACGTCAGTGCCAGCCGTGCTTTCAGATCGGGCTGATCGAAGCAGGGAAAGAGCAAGTTCGCGTCCGACGGCACGAGCAGCGTATAGAGGTAATCGCTGCCGTCCTTGTCGTCGTGAAATCGGATGATGCTCGCGCCGGCCGGCGCAATCGGCGTCTTGAAGTCGGCGGTGACGACATTGTCGCCCGCCTTGATCGCTGCCGCGGGAATTCTGAGATGGGCGCCGTTGAACGTCGTGGTCGGCGACCCACCGTTGACGGTAACGTTCGAGAGATTGGGGCCGCGGAAATCGACGACGACATCGGCCTGCGTCGTCGTGCGAAATCGGATCGTGATCGAGCCGCTGGCCGTATCGCGGGCCGCGACCGACAGCTTCATGACGTACCGGATCGCGCTGAGCTGCTTCGATCGCGCGGCGGCGAGCTCGCGCGAAATGCCGGGCGCCATCAGCCGGTCGGGCGGCCGCTCCGTGAACGCAACTGCGCCGGTGAGCGCGACGAGAGCGAAGCGTGGAAGTGAAGTCATGGTAGACGCTAGTTCCCGCGCGCTGCGTCAGGCAACCCCGCGGTGGTACATTGTCGTCATGCCACTCATCGTCGAGCTGCTACATCCAGACGCTCAGCCGCCGCGCCGCGCCACCGAAGGGTCGGCCGGCTATGACCTGTGCGCATACCTTCGCGACCGAACCGTCAAATGCTCCGACGGCCAGCGGTCGTGGGAAGCCGGCGTGACCGGCGTCGGGGCCGAGTGCGCGTTCGACCTCCCGCACGGTGTAGCGGCACTCATTCCACTCGGCTTCAAAGCCAGGGTGCCCGACGGCATCGAGGCGCAAATTCGCCCGCGCAGCGGAACGACGTTCAAGAAGGGGCTGCAAATCCCCAACGCGCCCGGCACGATCGACTCGGACTATCCGGACGAATGGATGGTGATCGTGCGCAACCCGACCGAGGGCGTGATTCGCATCGCCCACGGAGAACGGATCGCACAGATGGTGCTGGCTCGCTACGAAGTGCTCGACATCGAGACGGGATCGGTTTCGGTGACCACGAGCCGGATCGGCGGTTTTGGGAGCACCGGCGGCTGACGGGAGCGGAGACGGTAAGGGCCGCCGTGGATGACCACGGCGGCCCTTCATTCTTTCTTCACCGGAACAGGCAGGCTTCCGGCGCTCTAAGCAGTCAAAAGCTTAGCGGCTTCCGGCGATCCTGCCGTTGCGAGTTCCGTTAGACAATGGATCACCTCCTCAGTTTCGGGTTCGACATGACTCACGTCGCTGCCAGCGCGACGGACATTCGTACCATAATTTTGGTGCGAAGGTTCCGCAACTGCCGGACTCGCCCGGCAACGAATTTTCACGACCGGTCTGAGGAGTTCCGTTGGCCTGCGGCGTGACTGCCGAGCAGAACTTCTGACGCCCATCGCTCGTACGATCGAGTAATGACTACCGCGACACGCCCCCTCGCGACCGCCCGCCGCACGTCGTACTTCGCTGTCAGCCGGTCGCACCGCTACAGCATTCTGTTCGCGCTGCCGCTCCTCCTCGGTTACGAGGCGCTCGCCGCCATGTTGGCGCGGCCGGGTCACGCCGAGTTGCGGAATGGCGCCGATGCCATCCTTCGCGGCGCGTTCACGGCGGTTGCCGGCGCGCGAGGCCCGCTCATCTTCATGGCGGCCATCATCCTGCTCGGCGTCGGCCTCGTCATCCGCGATCTTCGCGCAAGCCGGGATCGTATTCGCCCCATCGTCTTTCTCGGCATGCTCGGCGAGGCGCTCGCTCTCGCGGCGGCGTTTGGCTTCGTCATTGGCATCACGACTGCAAAGCTGCTCGGCTCTCTCCATGCACTGAGTCTTGGCCCGATCGAGCAGACGAGCTGGACGACGCGACTGATGTTGTCGCTCGGCGCCGGCCTGTACGAGGAACTGTTCTTCCGCGTGCTGCTCGTGACGGGAATCGCGGCCGGTGCGCGGATCGTGCTCGGCTTCAGTCGCCGCGCCGCCGGAATCGTCGCCGCGATCGTCGGAGCGTTCATCTTCTCGGCGTTTCACTACATCGGACCGTACGGCGATCAGTTACAGCTTCAGTCGTTCGTGTTCCGGATGTTGAGTGGACTGGCGTTCAGCGCGTTGTATCTCGTGCGCGGGTTCGGCATCACGGCGTGGACGCACGCCATGTACGACGCGTTTCTGCTACTGGCGTAGCAGTTCGGCGAACAGGTCGGTGGCGCGCGGGTCGCCTGTTTGCCCGAGCCAAAAGATCGCGGAGCGTCTGGCGGCGGGATGTTTCGTGCTTCGCGCGACCTCGATCAGCTCCGGAATACTCTCGGACTTGGGACGCTGGGACAGGACGAATATAGCTTGGCTCCGCATCTGATCGTCGTCCGAATCGTCACGGGCGTCCGCGATGCCGAGACGGTCGTTGACGCCGTTGGCCAACCACGTCAGCGCCGCTCGTCGAACATCGCGCGGCCGATTCTCGTCGCGCGCGATGCCCAGCAGCCGAGGCCACGGCTCCGGCGCGTCGGCAATGATGAGTGGGAGCAGCGCGTCCGACGCAACGCGACCGGCGCTCCGGGAGGCGATCTCACCGAGCCACGCGGCGGCGTCCGTCGCGGTCGCCGTGATCGATCGCGCGTCGGCCGCGCCTGACGGCTCGGGCCCAACGTACGTGCGGAGACGAATGACCTCGCGGCCCACGACGGTCGCCACGACACGCGCCGGGCCGTGCACGCAGGGCCGATCCGACCAGCGTCCGTGTCCGCTGAACTGCTGGTCTATCGAGTAGTAGTTCGATTGGCCGAGCACGTTGGCGATGATGGATTGCCCGTCACCGCAGACGGCAGGTCGGCTTGGAAAGACGACTTGGACGGGTCCGTCGACGGCGATGACGCGGTCGGCGAGCGACTGCGCACCGAGTGAGAGCGACGGCACGAGCAGCGCTGAAAGCAACCCAAGGCCGCGGTGCATATGAGCCTCAACGCGTGAGAATGTCCTGCAGGAACCTGATTGCCTTCGGTTCTCTGGTCTGGCCGAGCCAGAACATCGCCTGCTTACGGATCTCTGCATCGGGATCGTGCTTGGCGACATCGATCAATCCGTCGATCGCCACGTCCTCATGCCGTTGCGAGAGCACGAAGGTGTAATGCTCGCGCAGCGCGAATGGTTTGAGGCTCTCGCGCAGTCGCACGAGATCGGCGGTCCGGAAATCGCTCTGCCCGAGCCAGAACAACGCGTGCTTGCGTGTGTCGAGCGACGCATCGTCGTCCTGGACGAGGCGCAGGAATTCGCCGGAGAGATCTGCTGCATCGGCAATGGCCGCGGCGCTGACCGCGTCGCTGGCACTGCTGCCGCGGAGCGTGTGGGCAATGTTCAGGAGATAGTGGCCCGCTTCGGTCGCTGACACGTCTCCGAGGTCCACGTCCGATCCCGACGCGCTCCACCGACCGCCAACCCATTTCCGCACGCTCACGGTCTGTTTGTCGGCGCGGCCAATGGCCACCCGCACCGGCCCCGTGATGCAGACGAACTGCCGATCGCCCGACGACAAGGTCATGCGAGAACTCTGAATCCAGACGCCATCATGGCCGTCCCCGCACACGCCGGGCCGAGCGGGGAAGGTCAGCAGTGCGCGCCCGTCACGGACCGCGTCGATACGCGTCGCGAGTGATTGACCGGCGAGTTGGCTTGTCGCGACCGCGCTCACCGCGACCCACGCCACGGGCCTCATTTGCTGATCAGATCGCGAAGGAACTGCTTCACGCGCGGATCGTTCTTCTGTCCGAGCCAGAACAGCGCCTGCTTCCGCATCTCGATGTCGCCGTCGCCCTTCGCAATGGCCATGAGCTTGTCGACCGCTGCCGGTTCGCGTCGCTGCGAGAGAATGAAGATGACTTGCTTCTGCATCTCGTCGTCGCCTTTTGATTGCTGATAGATCGCCGACAGTTGCTCCAAGTCGAGCGTGCGCCGCTGCGACGCCCAGAAGATCGCGTTCTTTCGCGTCTCCACGTCGAAGGTCTTGTCGCGCGCGACATCGAGCAGCCAGGCGCCGGCATCGGGCGACGAGCTGTTCGAGACCGCTTGCACGATCTTCGAACGGAGGTCGGCGTCCCGCGTCTTGCGGAACAGCGTCTTGAAATAGTCGAGGTCCGCCACGCGCGCTTGACCGAGCCAGAAGATCGCCTCGCCGCGTAGCTCTTCCGGCATGTTCTCGTTTTCGACGGCGCGCTTCAGCGCCTGCCGGGCGCGGTCGTCGCTCTGCTGCGCGAGCGAGAAGATGGCCTTCTTGCGGATCTCGTCGTCGCGGCTCGACGACAGGATCGAGTCGAGTGCCGGGATTGCCTCGGCGGCTCGGGCCGACGACAACCAGAAGATCGCGTCGCCACGGACGTCTGCGCTCGGATCGCTGCGCGCCACGTCGAGCAACGTCGGGACGATATCGGGCCCACGCTTTTGAGCGAGCATCCATACGGCCTGCTTGCGCAATTGCTCGCGACAGGGGTCGCGCTGCTTCAGTACGTCCTTGAGGATCGGCAGCGCGTCTTCCGAGTTCATGCCGAGCAGTCCCTGCAGCGCCGCGGCGCGAATCTCGTCATCGGCCGTGTTGCAGGACCGCGGTTGACGGAGGCCCTCGGCTGCTCTGGCGATGTCGCCCGCGGCGTCCGCGTCGCCGAGTTTCGCCTGGGCGGCGCGAATCTGGGCGCGGAGGTCAGTGGCATCGCTCGCCATCGCCGCCCTGTTGCCATACTTGCTGGTGTAGCGATCGAGTGAGGCGAGCGCCTCGTCGAGATCCGACCGGTTGCGATTCGCGTTCCCCAGTTGGAAGAGCGCCCACCCACGCCAATACAGCGCGTCGCCGGCACGCGAGGACGACGGGTACTTGTCCACGACTTGCTTGAACAGCGAGCTGGCTCGGCGATAGTCGCGATCGTTGAGGGCGGCTCGTCCGGCGAGGTACAGCGAGTCGGCCGCGTCTTCGACGGACGTCGCGACGCCGCCCGCCGAATGTTCGGATCGTGCGCGCTGGGCGCCGGCAGTGGCGCCAAGGAGGGCGAGCGCGCAAGTGACGTACAGGACCTTCTTCATGGGTCGGATCCTCAGGTGCCCGCCACGGAATTCCGGGCGGAAACGGTGCTGCGCAGCTTGGTGATGACGCCGCGCGTCGTGATCGATCGCTCGATGAGATCGAGCTCTTCGGAGTTGTTGGTGCCGTGCGTGACGTACTGGACGATCTGCGCGATGACCAAGTCGAGATCCTCGAGCAGACGCTTCATGGTCGGGTCTTCCGTGGCCGCCGAAGCCTCGAGCATTCGTGTCGTGCTCAAGAGCTCGCGCGACCACGTGGCGAGCTGCGCGTCCAACTCGCCGCGCCGCGCCGCCGTGCGGAATGCGGTGATCATGGCCTCGCTTCCTTCGAGGTGCTGCAGCACCACGAGGCGATACGCGAGGTCGTTCTCGGCGGGTTGTGGCTCGCTCGACGAGCCTCTCGACGTAGCGAGCAGCTCGCGCGCACGCCGGTCCGTTTTCTTCGTTTCCTCGCGGAGCTTTTGGATGAGCGAATCGCGGTTGGCGACCGGTGCCGGACGCTCGGCCACGAGCGACGGCGTGGAATCCGTCTTCGGTGTAGCCGAGTTCAGGGCGTTTTGCTTCGCTACCTGCACCGTGGATGGAGCCGCACGTTCGACTCGGCGGCCAATGACGATTCCGACGGCGAGGATGGCCGCGGCCGCGATGCCAACACCCGGCCAGACCCACATCGGACGCGACGCCGAGTGCTGCCCGGCTGTGAGCCGTGCCCGCCGGCTCGCTTGAATCCGCGCCCACATTTCCTCGCGAGGAACGCGCCCCGGCTGGTTGTAATCGCGAGCTCCGTGAGCGAGCAGCTCGTCAATTCGATCGTCGTTCATGCGGTGTGATCTCCTGCAAAAGCAGCCAGCGCGACGCGCAGCTTGGCCCGCGCGTCGAACAACCGCGCCTTGGAAGTCCCGATCGGAATGCCGAGCGATCCCGCTATCTCCTCGTGCGTGTATCCCTCGACGTCGTGCATCACGAACACCGGGCGCAGCTTCTCGGATAGGGCGTCGATCGCGGCGTGCAGACGAGCCTTGAGGTCGCCGGTGAACCGGAAGGCCTCGGCCGCGAGCGATGGCATGTCGTCGATGATCTCGGTGCGTCCCTGAATTCGTTTCACCTTTCGCATTCCGTTGAGCGCGACCGACACGGCGATGGTATGAAGCCAGGTCGCGAGCGACGAATCGCCGCGAAACTGCTCGAGCCGTTCGAAGGCGCGGATGAACGTTTCTTGTGTGAAATCCGCCGCGAGATCCGCGTCGCCCGCCATCCGATGCATCAGCCGGTAGATCCGATCGACGTGCGCGTCGTACAACGCACGCTCGGCGATCGCATCTTGGGCGAGGCATCGGGACACCAGCTCCCGGTCCAACAACCGAGGGTGGGGTCGGAGGTCTGCGGTTTCAGTCACGGCGTTGGCACGGGCCTAGAAAACTCACGCTGGTTCAGAACCAACCCATAGACACGAGCGGGCGGGGAAGGGTTGGGTTCGCGGCGGCCGGAGCGCCAATCCGAGGCCTGTTCGGCTCCAGAGTGGTTCAGAGGGCGGCAGCGAATTCCTGGATGATTTGCGCGACGGTCTCGACGGAATGAATCCCTGCGACACTCTTTCCGGCCTGCCAATACTCTTTCGCGCCCGCCGAGCTGAGCGAGGACTTCTTGAGCCGCCTGAGCGACGTCAGGGCATAGATGCTTCGCATCCAGTACTTCATCTTGCGGTGTCGCAGCATGAACCGGGCGATCGGCCCGGCTCGGGTTCCCAGCTCGCGGATGTACTCGTTGTTGATGACGGAAACGGGCAGCCCCGTGAGCCGCTCGGTGAGCACGATGTCACTAGGCTCGGCGTCGACGATGGCTTGCTTGTAGTCGGGATGGGCCCGGCATTCGGCCGACGCGATGAACCGCGTCCCCATTTGGACGCCGGCATAGCCGAGGTCCATCATGCGCCGAAAGGTGGCTGGATCACCGACGCCGCCGGCGCAAATGACGGGGAGGCCAAACCCCTCCACTTCGGCTAGAAGGGCTTCGGGTGACAGCTTTCCGGCATGTCCGCCCGCCACGTTGTTGACGGCTATCAGACCATGGACGCCGCCATCCAAGGCCTTCTGGGCCCATTTGCGCTCGGTCACGTCATGGTAGACGATGCCGCCCACCTGGCTCGCCTTGTCGACCACCCAGCGCGGATTCCCGAGCGACGTGACGAAGAAGCGAACCCCTTCCTCCAGCGAAATGTCGACCCATTTCTCGAGGCGAGCGCGGTACGCCTTTGACGACTGCTCGATCAGAGCGTTCACGCCAAAAGGGCGGGGCGTCAGTTTGCGGATGAGTCGGAGGCCTTCGCGATAGTCGTGGCCGAAGACGTAGGTCATCGACACCGGCTGCACGACTCCAATGGCGCCGGCGTCCGAAGCCGCTGCGACGAGCTCGGGATTCGAGCACGGGTACATGGCCCCGCAAATGATCGGCAACTCGATCCCGACCTGTCTCGTGAACGCAGTTTCGTGCGTCACTGCCCGTCCGATGCACGTGTGAACGCCGCTGCGAGGCGGGAAAATCGACTGTTGATAATCATATGCTGATGTTCTTCATGATGTTATTGCTAGTCTTCTTTGAATACATCACTTAGGGCATATATCACAATTCGTACGAGGGCGTGTACGCCTAGCTTTTGGGCGATTTTGCTGCACGATGAAGCCTGTTCGCGCGCGATCCGACGTTGGTGATGCCGACGATTCTACCGGCAATCGGTCGACGAAGCCTAGTGCCATCAGCCGTCCGAAGATACGGGGCCGTCCGTGTGTGCGTGCCGCGAGCTCGAGCTTCGAGGTGGGTTTGATTCGGTTGCGTCGGCGGTGATCGAACGCGACTGCCGGAGGACTTCTCAGCTCTGTTCTCTGCTACGCTCGCTCGGACGCGCTGAACCGATGACTGCCCAAATGGCCGTCAGCCCACCGCGCGACGGACCGCCAACATTGTCTCAGGGTCGTCGCTGATGATGCCGTTGATGTCGGCGCTCCAGAGTCGGCGGGCCACGGCCGGGTCGTTCACCGTCCAGACGTGAGTCGCGACGCCGCGCGTTCTCGCGAGCCGCGCGAGACGTCGGACGGGGATTGGCAGCCCTTTGTACCATCGGGGAATGCAGAGCGCCGAATACGGAAGCGTCTTCGGGGCGGCGCCGAGGAAGGCGCGTGGCAGGAGGGCGAGCACGTCGTCGAAGCATGCACCGGAAAGGATTGGCGTGCCACGAAATGGCGCCACGCCTTCGAGCAGCGCCGAGTCGATGAGAACTCGTTTCACGCTTCCATGTCGCTCAATCGCCTCTCGCGCGCCCTGGACGGCGGTCGCGACCTTGAGCTCGATCAGAAGCGGCATCGATTCATAGCGGCTCAGGAGCTCGTCGAAGGTGAGGATCTGAAGGCCACGGCCTCGCCATGGGAAGGAACGCCCGCCGTCCGGCGTGAA
>DASVYG010000035.1:0-1736 GCA_036392315.1 Gemmatimonadaceae bacterium | reverse complement strand
GACGCTTTCGGAAGGGGACAGGTTTGGCCGGATCAGAGATGTATGAATCGAATGCCGCGCCGCCGGCGGCCGGCCCGGTGAAGGCGGCCACGAAGCCGGCGTTCAAGTAGAGCGGCTTGGGACTCACGGTGCAGCCGCTAGGGCATCCGGACGGCCACGAGCTCAATCGCTCCCAGCGATTCGTTCCGGTCTCATACGCGTTTACTGATGCCACGTCGGCGGCCGGCGCGCCGTCTTTGAGGTAGTGCGCGAGGAAAGGACCGAGGATGTGCTGCTGGAAGTAGCGCGACGTGTTGCTGTCGAAGTCGAGCGCACCGAGCGTACTGCCGTTGTCGATCTCCTGCCCGTGGTGCCACGGCCCCATGACGAGAAACACCTTGTCGTTGTTTACATCCTTGGGCTTGATCGCCTTGTACACGGCGATCGCTCCATAGATGTCTTCCTGATCCCACAAACTGTGGACGAGCATGACGGGAACCTTGAGCGGTTGCGCGCCGAGGATCTTGTCCATCGCCTGCTCACTCCACCACGAGTCGTAGTTGGGGTGCTCGAGCACCTTCTTCCAGAAGCCGACCTGCTCCACTCCGTGCGATCGCGCGAGATCGCCCGCCGAGCCGGACTGCATGTAGAGGTCGTAATCGTCGAAGTGGTCGGTCCACCATTTCGCCGAGTTGTCGCGCGTAGCTTCCTGCTCGAGAATGTAGGGAAGGTTCTGCTCGCGAAACGCGCCGTTGTGGAACCAGTCGTCGCCCATCCAGCCATCGACCATTGGGTTCATCGGCGCCGAGACCTTGAGCGCCGGGTGCGGATTGACGAGCCCCATGAGCGGCTCGAACCCATCGTACGAGATTCCAAGCTCACCGACGTTGCCGTTGGTCTCGGGGATGTTTTTCACCAGCCAATCGATGGTGTCGTACGTGTCGGTCGATTCGTCGACGGTGGTCGGATTGAGCGGTCCGACGAGCGGCCGATTCATGACGTAGTCGCCCTCCGAACCGTATTTGCCCCGGATGTCCTGAACGACGCGGATGTATCCGCCCGGAATGATGACGTCGAGCGCATTATCGTAGCCGTTGAGCGTGGGGGCGAGATGCGCGCTCTGCGCGTACGTCGTCGTGGCGGTGGCGTCGTACGGCGTACGGGTGAGGAGGATTGGCGCTCGTCGCGCGCCCTTGGGCACGAGGATCACGGTGTGCAGCTTCGCGCCGTCGCGCATCGGGATCATGACGTCGCGTCGATCGTAGTCGAACGACGACCGGGCTGGCGTGAACTTGGCGGGGGTTTCACTTGGCAGCGTTGGTTTCTGGGCTGCCGCGCGCAGTGCGCCGAGGGCGAGCAGCAGTGGCGCCAGGGTGCGGATGAGGTTCACGGGAGGTGGGCGGAGCGAGGTTGACTTCGGGGGCACAGAGCTCGTTCAGGCGGGCAAACTATACCGTGGCCGCACCGGTGGCCAGGCGACGGACTCCGCGGGCTGCCACGCTGGGAGCGGTGCGTCGGTGAAAGGTGGGCGTGGGCTCGAAGTCTGACGGCAGACATCCCGACGTCAGATATCAGACCAAGCGTGGTAAGGGAGGCTGGCGGATTGAATTGGTGACGGCTCTCGCCGCATGTCTCGACATTCTCAGTCATCGCCGAGACAGAGAATGGAATGGGAGACTTCAAGCGATTGATCGCATGGCAGAAGGCGCACGCATTCGCGGTGACTGTGCACGCAGCATTTCGAGGGAGGCGAGTGA
>DASVYG010000034.1:0-7508 GCA_036392315.1 Gemmatimonadaceae bacterium | reverse complement strand
GTGACGATTCTGCTCGTCGGCGGAGCGATCGTCGCGTTTCGTCTCACGATTCCGCCGCGCTTGGGACTGGCGATGGAGTTTTCGGTTGCCTTGATGCTGATCGCGCTCGGCGCGATGAATCTGAGACGCGGCAGCGCGCGGCGGAGCGGCAGCGCAGCGCGTCCGATCATCGTGGGCTTCGTTCACGGGCTCGCGGGATCGGCATTCATCGCGCTCCTCGTCGTGGCCGCGGTGCCGGGTGCGTGGATGGGCCTGGGGTATCTCGCGCTGTTCGGTCTCGGGACGATTGCCGGCATGGCGCTGATCACCTTCACGATCGCACTTCCGTCAGCGCTCGCCGCGCGTCGGTTTGCCGTGATGCAAGGAGCGTTGCGTTTGGCGAGCGGCGTGGGGAGTGTGGTGTTTGGTCTCTTCCTGGCCGCGCAGGGAATTTCGGCCGGGCTTTTTTCGGCGCTGCCCCAGTGGGCAGCGCGGTGAGCTCGCCGTGAAGAAACGCCGCGCCGTTCGCGACGTACCAGCGATCGCGCCGGAGGTTCGGAAGGGCTTTGATCGCGAGCTTCGGGCGTGGTATCGCCGGAACGCGAGGGATCTTCCGTGGCGGCAAACGCGGGACCCATACGAGGTGCTGGTCTCGGAGCTGATGCTTCAGCAGACGCAGGTTTCGCGAGTGCTCATCAAGTACCGTGAATTTCTCGAGCGATTCCCGACGCTGCACCACGTGGCGCGTGCGAAGCCCGCGCGCGTCATGGAGGCCTGGGAGGGCCTCGGCTACTACGCCCGCGCGCGCAACTTGCACCGATTGGCGCGTGAGGTCACGGCACGAGACGACGCGTTCGCTGGACGACTCCCAGCCGAGCCGCACGAGTTGCGGGCGCTGCCGGGAATCGGCGCGTACACGGCGGGGGCGGTCGCGTCGTTCGCGTACGAGCGTCGCGCCGCGCTGGTCGACACGAACGTGGCCCGAGTGCTCAAGCGAGCGTTCGCTCCCACGGCCCAGCTCAAGACGGCAAAGGGGGAGCGAATCGTTTGGGGAATCGCCGAGTCGATACTGCCACGGACTGGTCGCGCGACGTGGACCCACAATCAGGCGTTGATGGAACTGGGCGCGTTGATCTGCACGGCGCGCGTGGCGCGTTGCGAGGCGTGTCCGGTGCGATCCTACTGCCGGTCTGGAGCGAAACCTTCTGGACGTCGCACGCCGTAGTGCCGACATGACCTGACGGACGTTTCGTCCGAGGAGGGCGCGTGGAGAAGGCGATTCTGGAGGACATACTGACGTTCGTTGGCCTGGTCGTGGCAATGGGATGCTTTACCGGCATCCTGATCACCTGGATGAAGCACCGCCGCGGTAAGCAGCTTGCATCGCCTGATCTCATGCGCCGGCTCGACGAGATCGCCGAACGCGTCAACCGGATCGAGACGGCCGTCGACGCGACGGCCATCGAAGTGGAACGGATCTCCGAGGGTCAGCGCTTCACCACGCGTCTCCTTGCCGAGCGGGCCGGCGCCCCAGCACTTGTCGACGATTCGCCGGGCAGTTCCGCGAACCGGCGTTGAGTCCGGCGACGCTGTCCGCGGTCGTATCGTCGGGCCCGTTGCGCCACCCAGGGGCTACTTAGATTACGTGTCACGTACGACGGAGTTTCCGCTCCGTCTCGAACTCTCTGGGAGATCGTGAGCATGGGCAACACGCAAACCGCGCCCGCCCCCTCTACCGCCAAGTCAACGCCATCGGGTGAGCTTCGGCCAACGGGCACGTTAGACATCAAAGATTCTCGTACGGAGAAGACATACTCGATCCAGATCGTGGAGGGCGGAGTCGAGGGCGACACCGCGACCCGCGCGATGGACCTTCGACAGATCAAGACCGCGCCCGACGAGTTCGGGATGATGACGTACGATCCCGCGTTCATGAACACGGCGTCATGTAGGAGCGCGATCACGTTCATCGACGGCGACAAGGGCATTCTTCGCTACCGCGGCTACCCGATCGAGCAGCTCGCCGAGAAGTCGACGTTCCTCGAGGTCGCCTGGCTGCTTCGCAATGGCGAGCTGCCGGCGCAGGCCGAATACGACCAGTGGGTGCGGGACATCACGTTCCACACCTATGTCCACGAGAACATCAAGACGTTCTTGCAGGGATTCCGCTACGACGCGCATCCAATGGCGATGTTATGCTCGACGGTCGCCGCGCTGTCGTCGTTCTATCCGGAAGCCAAGAACATTCATGATCGCGAACAGCGGAACATCTCCATCATCCGACTGCTCGCAAAGCTGCCGACGCTCGCCGCGTTCTGTTATCGCCACATCAAGGGACTGCCGTTCATCTACCCCGACAACAATCTGAACTACATCGAGAACTTCCTGTCGATGGTAGCGCGGATGTCGGAGCCCAAATACGAAGCGAATCCGGTGTTCGTCAAGGCACTCGAGATTCTCTTCATTCTGCACGCGGATCACGAGCAGAATTGCTCGACGAGCGCGGTGCGTGCGGTCGGTTCCTCGCAGGTCGATCCGTTCTCGGCGATCGCGGCGGGAGTGGCGGCGCTGTACGGCCCGCTCCATGGCGGCGCCAATGAGCAGGTGCTGCGGATGATTAACGAGATCGGCCATCCGAAGAACGTGCCCGCGTTCATCGACGAGGTAAAAGGCGGCAAAGGCAGCCGCTTGATGGGCTTCGGCCATCGCGTGTACAAGAGCTACGATCCGCGCGCCAAGATCGTCAAGGCACTCGCCGACGAGGTATTCAAGCAAGTCGGTATGGACAAGGATCTCGAGATCGCGCTCAAGCTCGAGGACGCCGCCCTCCACGACGACTACTTCGTGTCGCGCAAGCTGTACCCGAACGTCGATTTCTACACTGGGCTGATCTACCGCTCGATGGCGTTCCCGACGGACTTCTTCACCGTGCTGTTCGCGGTGGCGCGCACCGCGGGCTGGCTCGCGCAGTGGGAAGAGATGCTCAACGACAAAGAGCAGAAAATCGCTCGACCGCGACAGATTTACGTCGGATACGGCGAGCGTCCGTTCAAGAGCAAGTTGTCGAACCCGTTTCCGAGCGCGAGCAAAGACGCACTCAGGAAATAGGCTGGAGCTCGCGAGCCGGACCCGTCATCCTGAACGAAGCGAAGGATCTGCTGTCGGCACCCGCCACGGCAGATCCTTCGTCGTTTCGCCTCCTTAGGATGACGGTCAGCGCGAGTCCGCGAGCTTGCGCACGATCTCGTACTCGGCCGGCGTCACCGGCTGAACCGAGAGCCTGCCGAGTCGAACGAGCGCCATCTTGTCGAGTCCTTTGGTCTTCTTGACCTCGTCGAGCGTCACCGGACGCTTGAGCGGCTCTACGGCGCGCAGGTCGACCATGACCCAGGTCGGATCATCGGCCTTGCTCTTCGGGTCGAAATGCGGGTCCTTGGGATCGAGCGCTGTCGGATCGGGGTACGCCTCGCGGACGACCTCGGCCACGCCGACGATGGCGCTCGGCACGGTGCTCGAGTGATAGACCAGGACGACATCTCCCTTCTTCATCGAGCGGAGATGATTGCGCGCGGCGAAATTGCGGACGCCGTCCCAGTGGCTCGTCCGCTTCGGGCTGGCCACGAGATCGTCGAACGAGAAGGTGCTGGGCTCGGTCTTTACCAGCCAGTATTGTTTGGTCGGCATGTCGAAACGGTTTTGGTATAGCTTCAGTCTAAGATGGAGTGTCCGCGTCCGTGAGCACCAGCACAGTTTTCCGGCTAACCGGACGGTTGATTCTCACCCGATGAATAACCCCGCCGCCGCCCGCCGGCGCCTTCGCTGTTGGAGTATCGTTCGCTTGGCGACGCTCGCGGGCGTTGTCTCCGGCGCGCTTGGGGCGCAGACGTCGCCCGCGCCGTCGTTGCCGCTCAGATATCCCCCAACGCCGCGCGGCGCCCAGGCGGACGATCTGAGCGGTGTGCACGTGGCCGATCCGTATCGCTGGCTCGAGGCGGTGGGCTCGCCCGACGTGCACGGTTGGATGATGGCCGAGGACGCAGTGACGGAGTCGTATCTGGCCGAAGTGCCGCGCCGCGCCGAGCTGGCCGACCGCGTGCGTCGCTTCGCGCTCTACCCGAAACTACGCGCGCCTTTCGGCGGCGGCGAGCGTCTGTTCTACTACGAGAACAGCGGTCTCGAAAACCAGCCAGCGCTCTACGTGCAGGACCGACGCGACACGCCGGCGCGAGTGCTGATCGATCCGAACGCGTTTTCACACGATGGTCTCATCGCCATCGTCGACGAGGCGGCGTCGCCCGACGGAAAGTATCTCGCGTATGCCGTCACGACGGAGGGCTCGGCATGGCGCGACGTGCGTGTCCGCGACGTGCGCTCGGGGCAAGATCTCAGCGACGAGCTTCACGGCATCAAGAAATCACCGCTCTCGTGGACCAGAGACGAACGCGGGTTCTTCTACGTGCGATCCGACGCCGCCACCTCGGGGCCGACAAATCCCATCGCGCCCGATGGACGGCAGCGCGTGTACTACCACCGGGTCGGGCAACGGCAGTCGGACGATCGCTTGATGTACGAGGCCGCCGATCATCCGGACTGGCGCTTGCGCGCGGACGTGAGCGAGGATGGGCAGTACCTCGTGATCGCGGCGCGGCCCGGCGCCGGGACGGAGTTGGCAAATCGGCTCTACTTCATCGATCTCGACAACCCGAAGCGCCCGAATCTTGGCGCACCGCTGGTCAAGCTGTTCGACGGTGGTGACGCACTCTACGAGTTCATCTCGAGCGACGGCCCGTTGTTCTTCATTCGAACGACGAAGGATGCGCCGCGGGCACGCGTCGTTGCCGTCGATATCAACTCGCCTGATCCGGATCACTGGACGACGGTGGTGCGTGAGACGTACGACCCGTTGGTTGGTGCGCTGCGCGTCGACGACCGCATAATCGCGCACCGGCTGCACGACGCGCACTCGGTGCTCGAGCTGTACTCGTTCGACGGCGGCGCGCGCGGCGTGGTGCCCCTTCCGGGCGCCGGCATCGGGACCGTGAGTGAGATCAACGGGCGCAGCGACAATCGCGAATTCTATTTCACGTACTCGTCGGTGCTACAGCCGCCGAGTGTGTATCGCTACGATCTCGACGGAAAGAGCGCCATCTCGTACCGGTCGGCGCGTCCAGACACGGCGCTCGCGCAGTTCGAGACGACGCAGCTCTTCTATTCGAGCAAGGACGGAACGCGTGTGCCGTTGTTCATCACGGCGCGCCGCGGGATCGCGCTCGACGGCACCCATCCGACGCTGCTCTCGGGCGAGGGAGCTTTTCAAGTCTCGAGCACGCCGACGTACTCACCGTTTGTCGCGGCCTGGCTCGAGTCGGGCGGCGTCTACGCGGTCGCGGACGTGCGCGGCGGCGGTGAATACGGGCGCGCGTGGCACGAGGCGGCGGTCGGGGCGCACAAGCAGACAAGCATCGACGACTTCATCGCCGCGGCCGAGTTCCTGGTCGACCAGCGATACACGCGTCCGTCGCTGTTGGCGATCGGCGGACGAGGGAACGGCGGGCTGCTCGTGGGAGCCGCGATGACGCAACGCCCCGGGTATTTCGCCGCCGCGCTCATCGATGCGGGGCTGCTCGACATGGTTCGCTTCACGCGATTCACCGGCGGTGGCGCGTGGACACGCGAGTACGGCTCCCCCGACAACCCGGCGGACCTGAGAGCATTGCTGGCCTATTCGCCGCTACAGCAGCTCAAGCGGGGTACGATCTATCCGGCGACGCTCGTCACGGTTGGTGATCACGATGAGGTCTTCACGCCGGCGCACAGCAACAAGTTCGTGGCGGCACTGCAAGCGAGTCAGGCAGGAACCTCTCCTATTCTGCTACGCGTGATCTCCAACGCCGGCTTCGGTCCGGGCACCCCGCTCGGGAAAGAGCTCGCGATCGACGCGGACCGTCTCGCGTTTCTGTCCGGTGCGCTGCACCTCGCTCGATGATCCAGTCGCCGATCGCGCGATGACCGCCGCGTCCGCCTTGCTGCGGTTAGATGGGGCGGTCACCTTTCGCGCATGAGCGTGCTCGCGACTTACGCTACAATCGTCGGCCTGATAAAGACGACGCTGCTGTACGGCGCCGGCGTCGTGGCCGTCGTCTGCGCCTTCGATTGGGCGGTCCGGACGAGGCGGATTAGTCCCTTCAGTCGAACCGCGCGAACATTTCGCGGACGCATCGATCCGTTGCTGGCGCCGGTCGAGCGCGTGGTGGTCAGAGCGGGCGGCACACCGTCGGCCGCGCCATGGTGGGGATTGATCGCGCTGGTGGTTGGCGGTATCGCGCTCATCAGCCTGCTCAATCTCTTGGGCGACATCCTGTATCAGGTCGTGATCATCGGCCAGCAACCGGGCGAGGCGCCGATGATTCTCCTGTCGTGGGGATTTTCGATTCTGCGACTGGCGTTGCTCGTGCGAGTGTTTTCGTCGTGGCTTCCGATCTCGCCCTACTCGAAGTGGATTCGCTGGTCGTACGTGCTGACCGATTGGATGATCGTCCCGCTGCGGCGGCTCATTCCATCGATCGGCATGATCGACATCACGCCGATCGTGGCTTGGTTCGGACTCAGCTTGATTCAGCGATTGCTCGGCATTCCATGACGGCGTTGCGCGTGCACGAGGCGAACGGCCGAGTTCGGTTTTCGGTCCGTGTGCAGCCGCGAGCGTCGCGCAGCGAGGTGGCCGGGATCTACGGCGACGCGCTCAAGATTCGCTTGTCCGCACCGCCGGTGGACGGGGCCGCTAACACGGAGCTCGTGGAATTTCTCGCGCATCTCTTCGCTGTGGGCCGCCGCGATGTTAGAATTCTCGCGGGCGAGACCTCGCGATCGAAGATCGTGGAGATCGAAGGAATCACCGAACGTGCGGTGCACGACGTCGCCGAACGCGCCGCGCGATGATGCCGGAAGCCATGACCCAGATTCTCTTGGTCGGCACCGAACTGCCGCTGCTCGAAGGCCTGGCGCAATCATTCGCCGCCCTGGGATTCACGCCGACTGTCGCACAATCGGTTCACGAAGCGCGCGAGATCGCGGCGCAACATCCGCCGCTGATCGCCGTCATCAGCCGCGGCCTCGCCGCGCCGGCGATGACCGACACGCTGAGCATTCCTCTCGCCCCCGGCGGAGCACTGGTGCTGTATCGTGTCGTCGGAAGCCCGCTCGTCACGCTGTCGCCGACGGTGCAGCGCGTTGTGCTCGCGGACCTGACGCTGCCGCTGGAGCGGAATCGACTCATGGCCCTGGTGCAGCACGTCGGCGAACGCGCGCGCGCCACGGGGCGTGGACGAGGCGAAGAAAACAGGGTTGAGGGTTAAGGGTTGAGGGTAGAGGGAAGGTTGGTGGCGCGCGGTGCGCGCCACTTGTGTATCCACCTTACCTGCCACTGAACCATTACATGCAGTTGGCGGCGCGCAGCGCCGCGCACCTTCCCTCAACCCTCGACCCTCAACCCTCAACCCTGCAGCAAGGGTTCCCCTACCCTACGCCAG
>DASVYG010000033.1:0-10406 GCA_036392315.1 Gemmatimonadaceae bacterium | reverse complement strand
GGCAAGGACATCGCGATGGAAGGCGCGATGGCCAAGCTGTTCGCGTCGCAGGTCGCCGAGCGCGTGACGTCGATCTCGCTCGAGCTGTTCGGCGGATACGGATACACCAAGGATTATCCGGCCGAAAAGTTTTATCGCGACGCGAAGATCGGCGCGATTTACGAGGGCACGAGCAACATGCAGCTGCAGACGATCGCCAAGGCGATGCTCAAGTAGCGGTGGAACGGTGGAACGGTGGAACGGTAGAACGATGAAAGCCATTAGAGTTCACGAAACCGGCGGCCCCGAGGTTCTCGCGCTCGACGATCTCCCCGATCCAACGCCCGGCCCGGCGGAGCTCCTCATCGACGTCGAGGCGACCGGCGTCAACTTCATCGAGATCTATCAGCGCGAGGGACAATATCCCCTCCCCCGCCCATTCACGCTCGGCGAGGAAGCCGCCGGTGTCGTGCGATCCGTCGGCCGGCAGGTGACCGAGTTCAAGCCGGGCGATCGCGTCGTGTCGCAGCGTGTCAAAGGCGCGTACGCCGAGCGGGCCATCGTCCCGGCGGAATTCGCCGTTCGAATTCCCGATGACGTAACGAGCAAGCAGGCTGCCGCAGTATGCCTTCAGGGTCTGACCGCGCACTATCTCACGACGTCGACATTCCCGCTCGCGCGCGGCATGAAAGCGCTGGTGCACGCAGCAGCCGGTGGCGTGGGGCTACTACTCTGTCAGATGGCAAAAAAGCGCGGCGCATTCGTGATCGGGACCGCATCGACTGAGGATAAACGGCAGCTCGCGCGGTCCGCCGGCGCCGACGAGATGATCGACTACACCACCGAAGACTTCGCCGTCGCCACGAAACGGCTCACGGGCAACACCGGTGTCGACGTGGTGTACGATTCGGTCGGGAAGACGACGTTCGACAAATCACTCGACAGCCTCAGGCGCCGCGGCATGCTCGTGCTGTTCGGACAGTCGAGCGGTCCGGTTCCTCCGTTCGATCCACAGATCTTGAATCGCAAAGGATCTTTGTTTCTCACTCGCCACACGCTCAACCATCACGTCGCGACACGCGACGAGCTGCTCAGCCGTATGAACGACGTGCTGGGCTGGGTCAGCGCGGGCGAGCTGTCGGTGCGTGTCGGCGCGGAATTCCCGCTCGCCAACGCCGGAGACGCGCAGCGCGCGCTCGCCTCGCGGAAGACGACCGGAAAAGTCTTGCTCGTGAGGGACCGCTCATGAAAATGTCGCTTGCCATGCCACTCGTGGTTGGTGCTGCGCTGAGTCTGGGCGTGGCGAGCGTTAATGCGCAGCGCGGCGCACCGCCATCGGGCGCTCGGACCGTGGTTCGCGTATTCGTCGTCGATTCGGCGGGCGCGGCGGTGACCGGCGCCGATCTCGCCGTGCTTCGCGGCTTGAACGACGTGATCGCCCACGCGACCACCGACCGGTTCGGCCGGGCATCGCTCGGCGTTACGGCCGAGCCGGGTGATTATGATATCGTCATACGGAAACTCGGCTATCCCCGGAGCGACCGATTCTTCGAGCTGGGCACGCGCGATACGCTCGCCCTGTCGATCGTCGTGCCGGCGCCGATCGCCAAGACGCTCGATGCCGTCAAGGTCACGGCAAAGGAAGATCTCAAGACGCGAGTCTACTCGATCGATGCCGACGCGATCGCAGCCAGCACGCGACCGTTGTTCAACGCCTGGGACATCGTGACCAAGCTCCGCCCCGACATCGCCGGCGGTCGCGCGCCGTGCGACGACCGCGTCAATCTTTGGGTGAACGGGACGCGCATCCGATTCGTCCCAGTCAACGAAATGGCGCTGGCGCGAGAGCACATCCCGGCGCGCCAAGCGGCTCAAGGGATATACGACATCGTCTTCGCGCTGTACGAGATCGAGCCGGAGCACATCGCTGAGATGCGCTTTCGCGATTGCTTCGACACCACCGTGCCGGAAGTCGGCGGATCGAACGCGCTCTTCGTCGTGCTGAAGCCGGGGGTCGTCTACGAGCCGGGCGTCGGAAGCTTCGTCGCCGACAAGTGGCCGCCGCAGTAGACCGCCGCGCCGATCGGGTGCACCTTGTTGGGCACCGATCACCCCGAGAAGACGATGAACGACGAACGTGATGACGACCGCGAGCATGCGCTGACCCGACGAACCTTCATCGGGGCGGGCGTCGCCGGAGTGATCGCCGCCCGCCACGGGCGATTGGACCTCAGTCCGCCGACCGCGCCGGCGGGGCAGCCGTCCGTCTTCGCGCTCGAGGAGCTCACGATCGATGATCTCCAGTCGCGCATGAGATCCGGAAGCGAAATGTCGTCGGCGTTGACGCGACAATACCTCGATCGGATCGCAGCGATCGATCAGCGCGGTCCAGCCATCAACGCGGTCATCGAAATCAATCCGGACGCAATTCAGATCGCGTCGCAGCTCGACGCCGAACGCAGGGCCGGTAAAGTGCGCGGTCCACTGCATGGCATTCCGGTGTTGATCAAGGACAACATCGACACGGCCGACAGGATGCACACGAGCGCCGGCTCGCTGGCGCTCGCCGAGAACATCGCCGCCAAAGATTCGTGGGTCGCCGAGCGTCTGCGCGCGGCCGGCGCGGTGATCATCGGCAAGACGAACTTGAGCGAATGGGCGAACTTTCGCTCGACGCACTCGACGAGTGGATGGAGCGGCCGCGGCGGTCAGACCCGCAACCCCTATGCGCTCGACCGAACCCCGTCGGGCTCGAGCTCAGGCTCTGGCTCGGCGGCTGCCGCGAGTTGCTGCGCCGTCGCGATCGGAACGGAGACCGACGGGTCGGTGACGTCGCCGTCGGCTGCCGCAGCGCTCGTGGGTATCAAGCCGACCGTCGGCCTCATCGGGCGATCGGGGATCATTCCCATCGCGCACAGCCAGGACACCGCCGGCCCCATGGCGCGCACGGTTCGCGACGCCGCAATCCTACTCGGCGCACTCACGGGCGTCGATCCGCGTGACGGCGCGACTCGCGCGAGCGCCGGCCATTCGCTGACCGATTATACGACGGCGCTCGATCGTAACGGCCTGCGCGGCGCGCGCATCGGCGTCGCGCGGAAGCGCTACACGGGCTACCAACCCGAGACCGACAAACTTCTCGCGGCCGCGCTCGACCTCATGAAGCAACACGGCGCGACTATCATCGATCCTGCCGATATCGCGACTGCCGGCAAGACCGACGACTCCGAGTTCGAGTTGCTGCTCTACGAGTTCAAGGCCGATCTCGACGCCTACCTGGGCCAGCTGCCGCCGAGCGCCGCCGTCCACTCGTTGGCCGACGTCATCGCGTTCAATACCAAGAACGCGGGCCGCGAGCTGCGCTACTTCGGCCAAGAGATCATGGAGCAGGCGCAGAAGAAAGGTCCGCTCACCGAGAAGAAGTATCGCGACATCCTGGCGGGCAATCGTCGCTTGATGGGCGCGCAGGGCATCGATGCAACGCTCGCGAAGCACAGGCTCGACGCGCTGGTAGCGCCGACGCAGGGACCCGCCGGGCTGATCGATCTCGTGAACGGCGACCCGGGCGGTGGCGGCTCGTTCACGGCGCCGGCGGCTGTCGCCGGATATCCCCACGTCACCGTGCCAATGGGCTTCGTGCGAGGACTTCCGGTCGGATTGTCGTTCGTCGGGCGTGCGTGGAGCGAAGCGACGTTGCTCAAGCTCGCATATGCGTTCGAGCAAGCGTCGCCGGCGCGCAAGAAGCCGACGTTCGCGCCAACGGCCGACGTTGGAGACACGCGGCGCGGGGAGTAGCAGCACACGTATCCATCGCTACTCGTCCTTGCTTGGCGCCGACCGCCGAAGCACCGGCAGAAGACTGTTGTAGTCGTCGGTCCACCGATGAAGGCGAGGAGGAATCGTGATCGGTTGTCGCGCGCTCGCCACGTTGGGTTGTGACAAGAATGATTCGTTCGCCGTGACCAACACCCAATCGGCGCTGTCGAGGTCGTTCGGCGTATCGTCGTCGGAGCTGATAAACGCGGTCTTGAGGCCGGCGTCTTCGGCAAGCTGCTCGACGACCGGCGCCAAATCCAAGAACCGATTCGACACGTGGAACGCGATGATCCCGTGTGGCTGCAACTGCCGGCGGTAGAGATCGAGCGCTTGGGCCGTGAGCAGGTGGACGGGAATTGCGTCGCCGGAGAACGCGTCGATTGCGAGGACGTCGTACCGTTGCGGAGGCTCGGCGGCGAGCGAGAGTCGCGCGTCGCCCATGACGATGTCGACCTTCGCCGGCGAGTTTCGAATGTACGCGAACACGTTCCGCGCGATTCGCTCGACCGCGGGGTTGAGCTCGTAGAAGCGGATCACGTCACCCGGTCGCCCGTACGCCGCGAGCGTTCCCGTTCCCAGCCCGATCACGCCGATTCGGCGCGGACCTTCGCCGCAACAGAGATCCAGCGCGAGGCCCACGCCCGACGGATGACCGTAATAGGTGGTCGGGCTCGTTCCGAGCGTCGTGCTGAAGACCTGCTGCCCATGCTCGATGACGCCGTTGTACAACGTGCGAACGGTCGCGTGGTACCGCGCGTCGTTCACCTGCGTCACATGCAGCGCGCCATAGAAGTTCCGAACGCGCAGCAGCGCATTGACGCGATCCTCTCGCACCAACGTGACCGCGAGCGCAACCATGACCGTCGCTGCCGCCACCCAGAAGCCGCGTGGAATCCAACCGCTCGTCCACGTGACCGCGAGACCAAGGAGCGCGGCGAACACCAATCCGAGCACGAGCTCATAGTTGCCTGAGAGCAACAGCGGCGCGGCAATGCCCACGAACATTGCGCCGAGCGCGCCGCCTCCAGCGACGTAGAAATAAAACGCGGTGAGATGACGCGGGGCCGGCCGTCGACGGTAGAGCTCCGAATGACAGAACAAGCATTGCAGGAACAGCGCAATGCTGAACGCCGAGATGAGTAGCGCACGCGAAACCTCGAGGTCTCCTTTGTGAAGGAGATATCCCGCCGTTCCGAGCGCGGCGATGTAGAGCGCGACGACCAGCCAGCGCGGCTGCCATCGACCACCGCTGAACGCGACCACGAAGCTCAGCAGATACGCGATCAACGGAATCACCCATAGCAGCGGGATGGTGGCGACGTTCTGGCTGAGATGGTTCGTGACGGCGGACAACAGCAGCGAGCCGCAAGCCGCGAGCAAAACCCATAGTGTCGTATCCCAAATGCTCAGGGATTGTGCCCTCGATTCGTCGGAAGACGTCGGCGTGGCATGAAGCAAGGGCGCCGCCCGAACGGAGTAAGCGATCGCGGCGCAAAGGACCGCCAGGGCGACGAAGCCTGCGACCAATCCGGTTGCCTGCCCGCGGAGGCTCGACCGTGGTTCGATGAGCCAGGGATAGAGAACCAATGCCGACATCGAGCCGACATTCGAGATCGCGAACAGGCGATACGGTTGCGGCGAGGTCGCCTGAGCGGGTGCGTCAGCCGCCGCTCGTCGATGCGCAATCCAGCGCGAGTACCATGCCTGCAGTAGCGGACTGGTCGCCGAAAGCGTCACGAACGGCACACCGATGAGGAGCGTCAACAACCAGAGAACGCTGGCGATCGGATGCGCAGGGTTCGCGCGAAGATCGGGGCTAATTCCGCGCGACAGCTGCGCAATCGAGACCGCGAGCAGCGCGATGTAGATCAGCGCCTGCACGCGCGACCCCGCCCGAGTGATCAGGCCGTGCGCGATGAGATAGCCGAGCAGCAGCGCGCATTGAAAGAAGACGAGGCACGTCGTCCACACCGCGGCCGATCCGCCGAGGAGCGGCAGGAGTCGCTTGCCGGCCATCGGCTCGAGGAGGAACAGCAGGCAGCTGCTCAAGAAGATCGCGACGGCGTACAGGACGGTAGCGGCGCGCATGCGGCGTGCGGGGTTCGGGTTGCAGCCCAATATATCGCGGCGCCGGCCCATCCCCGGCGTATGTCCGCTCGCCACGTCCCCCTTGCGCTTCTACAAGAGCCGCGGTATGCTGCCGTGTAGAAGCGGAAGGGGACTCCGCGATGACCGACGACAAGCTCGATCTGCCACAAGGCACGCTCGACCTGCTCGTCCTCGACATGGGGTGACGCATGTTCAGCGAGCTATGGAGTGACCTCCGCTATCGCGTGCGGGCGATCGTCCGCCGCAACACCCTTGAGCAGGAGCTCGATGACGAGCTCCGCTTTCACATCGAGCACGAAGCCGAGAAGTACGTCCGAGCCGGCATGCCGCGCTCGGAAGCGGTGCATCGAGCGAGACTCGCGTTCGGCGGCGTCGACCGAATCAAAGACGACACGCGCGACGCGCGCGGCACGGTGCTTCTCGAGTCGATCGTGCAGGACGCACGCTATGCGGTGCGCGGATTGCGCGCCAAGCCGGGGTTCACGACCGGCATCGTATTGACCTTGGCGCTCGGAATCGGCGCCAACGCCGCGATGTTCGGGATCGTCGATCGCATGCTGTTTCGTGCCCCCGCGTATCTGCGCGACGCCGAGCACACGCACCGGGTCTACCTGGCCTCGACGTCAGGGGGTCAGGAAAACGTGTCGGCGTGGACCTCCTTTCCCCGATACGCCGACTTGCTCCGCTGGACGCACGCGTTTTCCTCGATCGCCACCTTCGCCACATGGCGAATCGCGGTCGGCGACGGCGACGCCGCGCGCATCATGCCCGTCAGCGGCGTCAGCGCCAGCTATTTCGATTTCTTCGACGCGAGGCCACCTGTCGGCCGCTTCTTTGGCGCGGGCGAGGACAGCGCTCCCGCTGGCACGCCAGTCGTCGTGCTGAGCTATGCGTACTGGCAACTCGAGTTCGGCGGCCGAGACGACGTGCTGGGCAAGCAACTCCGGATTGGACACACGTTGTGCACGATCATCGGCGTGGCACCCGAGCATTTCATCGGCATCGACGACGACGCCGTTCCCGCGTTGTACATCCCGATCACGACCTTTCTGTGGGACGCCCGCTCGGTCGACTATTCAAAGAACTATGGATGGCAGGGCCGGCTGCTCATCGCGCGACGCCGGCCGGAATTCACTGTGGCGCAGGCGACGGCCGACCTCACGACGGCGCTTCAGCAGAGTTGGATTGCGAGCAGCGAGAGGAACCCCGCCCGTGTCGATCCCCTGGTTACCGCGCGGCCGCACGCCATGCTTGGTCCCGTGCAGTTCGAGCGCGGCCCGTTGGCTGGCCCCCAGGCGAAGGTCGTCGCGTGGGTCAGCGGCGTGGCGGCGATCGTGCTGCTCATCTCCTGTGCCAACGTCGCGAACCTGTTGCTCGCCCGTGCCGTCACCCGGCGTCGCGAAATCGCGCTGCGCCTCGCACTCGGAGTGAGCCGCGCCCGGTTGGTCCGCCAACTCGTCACGGAGAGCCTGGCGCTCGCGCTGCTTGGCGGCGCCGTCGGGCTCGCCGTGGCACAGTGGGGCGGCGCCATCATCCGCAGGCTGTTTCTCCCCAACGACGTCGCGACGACCATCTTCACCGACGCTCGCTCGCTGATCGTCACACTCCTCATGACCGCGGCGGCCGCACTGATCACGGGACTCGCGCCGGCGTTGCAATCCGTGCGATACGATCTCGCACGATCGCTCAATGCCGCCGGACGCGAAGCCGGTGCGCGCGCGTCGCGCCTGCGGACCGGACTCGTGGTCTTTCAAGCCACGTTGTCCGTCGTGTTGCTCGTCGGCGCCGGATTGTTCGTGCGCAGCCTGCTGAACGTGCACAACCTTCGCCTCGGGTACGACGTGCGGCCGGTGCTGGTCGTGACCGATAATCCGCGCGGAATGAAATTGACGACGCCTGAGCGTGCCGCACTCGAAGCGCGCCTCGTCGACGCAGCGCGAGCAACGCCGGGCGTCGAAAGCGCGACACCTGTCGCGTCTGTGCCGTTTTGGGGGTACGAGGAGCCGTTTCTCTTCGTGTCCGGCATCGACAGCGTGTCGTGGCGCGGCGATTTCGTCCTGCAGGCCGGCAATCCGGACTACTTCCGGACGATGGGAACGCGCATCGTTCGCGGACGCGCATTCGACGATCGCGATCGCGTCGACGCGCCACGCGTCGTCGTCGTGAGTCAGGGCATGGCGGCTTTCCTGTGGCCGGCGCAAGACGCGATCGGCAAGTGCATCCGCATCGGGGCCGACACGGCGCCGTGCACGACGGTCGTCGGCGTTGCCGAAGACCTTCACATGCGTTCGCTGAAGGGCGGCCAGCGCGAGTACACGTACTACATCCCGCTCGCCCAGTACGGTTCCGCGCCGGGCATGCTGCTCGTTCGCGTCAAGGGCGACGCCGCGGACTATGGGGAGCCCGTTCGACGAAGCCTCCAGCATGAGATGCCCGGCGCCGCGTACGTCACTGCCGAACCGTTCCAGAACATGGTCGACACCAAAACGCAGAGTTGGCGATTCGGCGCGACGATGTTCGTCGCGTTCGGCGCGCTCGCGTTGGCGCTCGCGGGGATCGGGCTCTACAGCATGATTGCCTACGGCGTGGCGCAGCGGCGGCGCGAGATCGGCGTCCGCATTGCGCTGGGAGCGTCGTCATCGAACATCGTGCGCCTCGTCGTGCGCGGTGGTTTGCGCCTCGTCGTGCTCGGCGTCGTCTTGGGGGGCGCCGTTTCGTTGGCGGCTGGAAAGTGGATCGCGACCTTGCTGTTCGACGAAACGCCAAGTGATCCGGCGATCTACGCATCGGTCGCGGCAATCCTCGTCGGCGTGTCACTCGTTGCCACTGCAGTACCGGCGTTGGCCGCGTCCCGCGTCGACCCCAACGTCACGCTCCGCGCGGATTGACCGGAGATATCAACTAAGCTGAGCGAACCGTGGAGCGATGCACTTCCGGCTGCGCGTTCTCGTCCGCCGCCAGACGGTCGAGCGCGAGCGCGCAGATGCCGGATGTGCGTTCATGCAAGGGACCTGAGGTCAGCAAACAGCAGATCCTTCGCTGCGCTCACGACGACGGATGGGCTACTGGATCGGCCCACCCTTCTTGGTCTGCGGAACACCGTCCGTCATCCACTTGGGCGCCGGCGCGTCCTTGAGGTAGTGATCGAAGAACTGCTTCATCCGCTGCTGGAAGTCTTTCTGGTTTTCTTTCTTCGCCAAATGGTGCGGCTCTCCGGGATACGACAGCAGGATGACCTGCTTTCCCCACCGGCGTGCGGCGCCGTAGAGTTCGAGCCCTTGGTGCCAGTCGACCGCGTTGTCGGCGGTGCCGTGCAAGATCATGAACGGCGTCTTGATGTCGCGCACGTGATAGAGCGCCGACTGATCCTCGAATAGCTCGCGGTTGTCCCACGGGTTCGTCCCCATGCGGACCTGCCCCACCTCGACGATGCCCTGCTGCAGCGTGCCGGTTCCCGGATACGTTTCGTCGTAGAAGCTCACGAGGTTTGTCGGCGGCGCGCCGGTGACGACCGCCGCGAACATGTCCGTGCGGGTCAGGATATAAGACGTCTCATATCCCCCCCAGCTGTGGCCCTGAATGCCAATGTGCTTGGGGTCGGCGTATCCCATCTCGATCACCTTCTTCACGCCGCTCGTCACGCAATCGAGCGCCGAGCTTCCAGGCTTGCCAATCTCGTAAACGATGTCCGGCTCGAACACGAGATAGCCGTCGCTCGCGTACTCGGCGAAGTGCGGCCGGTCGTCGTACACGGGCATCGGGAACGCGTGGTGTGTGTTCGACAGAATCTCGTAGAAGTAGACGAGCATCGGGTATTTCTTGCCGGGCTCGTAATTCGCGGGAAGTGTGAGTGTTCCTTGAAGCCGCTGGCCCTTGCTGTTCTTGAAATCGACGAGCATGCGCTTGCCCCAGCGGTATTCGTCGATGAATGGATTGGCGTTGGTCACCTTCGTTGGCGACGCGAACGTCGTCGTCGAGGTCCAGTAGTCGGGCGGTTCGCTGAACGTTTGCCGGGTGAAGATCACCCGATCTGCCTTCTCGGCCTTCTGCGCCTGGCCGATCTGCGCGTCGTCGTAGATCAGCGGCGTGGGCTTTCCGCCGGGCGCCAGGGTGTAGTACCCCGTCTTCTTCGTCCACTCGCCGTAGGCCGACAAGAGGAGCGGCTTCGAGAGATCGATCCCCTCGTCCTCGTCGGCGGGAGCCGCGCCGAATGCGCCACTGCCGCCGCGACCACCGCGCCCACCGCCGCCCGGACGGTCGAGCCGCACAATGCGGAATTGGGTCTGCTGCGCGTCGCCCATTCCGCCCGTGAGGTTCACGGGCTTGCCGCCGTCGAGCGGTACGGCGTACACGTCGAAGTGGTGATCGAGAATCACCGACTTGCCATCCTTCGACCAGCCGGCGACGCCGTAGATCGGCTTCTCATAGGGATGATCATCCGCATCGTCGACGAAGCTGATCTTGTCGCCGGCGGCGAGCGCGACACCGCGGCCGGTCTCCAT
>DASVYG010000032.1:0-2455 GCA_036392315.1 Gemmatimonadaceae bacterium | reverse complement strand
CGCGCTGTCCGAGGTGGCGCGAAATGCGTTCGAGTATGCCGGCGGGGGAACAGCCACGTTCTCGATCGAAGGCCGAGCCCTCGATCGACAGGACCTCGTGATTCGCGTAGTCGACGAGGGCGCGGGAATCGCGGACACCCGCGCCGTGTTGTCGGCCGATTTCAAGTCACGCACCGGATTGGGCATTGGACTCAAAGGGTCGCGCGTGCTGATGGATCGGTTCGAGATCACGTCGGTGGTCGGCCACGGAACGACGGTCGTGATGGCCAAGCGACTCCCGTGGTCGACGTTGAAATTCGGCGCCGCCGAGGTCGCGAAGCTCACTGCGGAACTGGCGAGCTTGGGCGACGCGACACCGCTCGGCGAGCTCCAGGTGCAGAATCAAATCCTCCTGAACACACTTCAAGAACTGACGCAGCGCCAGTCGGAGATCGAACGCCTGGGCGTGATTGCCGGCGATGCGCGCGACCGGGCCGAGGCCGCGCAACTCGTCGCGGAGCGATCGATCGTTGTACGCGAGCGCTTCATGGCGCTCACGACGCACGAGCTCAGAAATCCGCTCCAAGCGATCATGGGGTATCTCGACCTCCTGGAAATGGAGCTTTCGAGCTCGATCACTCCCAAGCAGAAAGACTATTTCGCTCGGGTCGAGAGGGCGTGCAAGCATCTTGCCGGCATTACGAACGATTTTCTCGACATGGCTCAGGGTGACGCGGGTCGTCTGAAGGTTGCGCGTCATGCAGGGGCGGCGCGCCATGTGATCAGCGAAGCGTCCGCGCTCGTCGCGCCGCAGGCCGCGGCACGCGACGTCACCGTCCGTCTGTCCGAGACCACGAAGCACGTGATGTACCTCGGCGACGTCGACCGAATCCGCCAAGTACTGGTCAATCTGTTAGGGAATGCGGTGAGCTTTACGCCGATCGGTGGAACTGTCGATGTGATCGCAACGCGAGTCGCCGACGCACCGGCGGGCAGCGCGTTGTCCGCGGGGCCGTGGTGTGCGATCCGCGTCGAGGACACCGGGCCCGGAATTCCGAGTGACAAGCTCGGTCACGTGTTCGAGCCGTTCGTGCAACTCTCGTCCGAAGGCCAGGCGACGCGAAAGGGAAGTGGGCTCGGGCTGACCGTGAGCCGACAACTCGCGCTCCTCATGGGCGGTGAGCTGACCGCGGAGAGCACCGGCGCCGGTGCTGTGTTTACGTTGTGGCTTGCTGACGGACGTAGTCCCGACGGCGCCGTGGGTCAGGCCGTCGAGCCCCAGCACGCGGGCGCGATGTCGTGATGCCGCTGCCCAGAGCCGTGAGGGACGCACGGTGTCAGATCGGCTCGGACGCGCCGAGTAAATCTTCTAATTCGTCTTCTGGCAAGTCGTCCCAACCGACGGGAACGCACGAGATCCGCCGCCGGGCCTTCGACGATTCGAAGGACAACCATGGAAGGTCGAGCGGGCGCGTCGCGAGCCGTGTCGACTCGGCGGGTCGTTGATTCTCGGACCGCGCCTCGGCGCGGCGTTCTCGATTCTCCACGAAGGTCGGAGCGTCCTTTGTTACCTCCGATACCGTCCAGCGAACGCCGTTCCGATCCGTGAAGCTACGATGACGCATGACGATCCAGTTGGCTGAGGTCGACGTTGGCGACGCTCTATGTGCCGAAGGACGCCGGATGACAGACTGTCTGGCATGAAGCGAGCCGCATCATGGGCACAACTTCCGCATCGTACCAGCAATGCGTCGCGACACCCTTTCAAGAGGCTCATTCTCTGACCTCGAACTCTCTTCCCGACGATTGCCCACTCGCGGCCGCGCTTGCAACTCGCCTGCGCGAGGCGAAGGTTGCGCTCACCGGCCAATGGCTGTCCCGAATCTCCGTCCGCGTCGCGATCGTGCCCAACCGGGTCTTTCCGACGGAGGAGCTTCTCGACCACGTCCCGTTGCTCATCGACGGAGTTGCTGACTACGTCGAGGATCCGGCGGCGCAGGTCAGTGTCGACATGGCCGTGGTCGCCAAGGCGATGGAGCTCGGCGAGCTCCGCCACAAGCAAGGCTTCGACGCCTACGAGATTCTGAAGGAATACGAGCTTCTCGGCGCCATTCTGTTCCATTTCTTCGCCACCGCCGCCGACCAGATCGATATGCCGTGCGGACGCGGCGAGCTGATGACCTGCGCGTCTCGCCTATTCAAGGCGGTGACGATCATCCCGCAGGCGACGATGACGCATTTCCTCATGCTCGCCGATCAGCGGATCGCCGAGCGAGAGGGGCGACTGCGCGCCTTCAATCGCGTGTTGTCGCACGAGATCAAGAACCGGATCGGTGCCATTCTCGGTGGAAGCAGTCTTCTCGAGGAGATCGACGACCTGCCTCCGGAACGGAGAGCTGCGCTGATCTCGATGATCGGCCGCAATGCGCGTGACATGCAGAGCACGGTCGAGAACGTCCTCATGATGTCGCAGACG
>DASVYG010000031.1:0-16038 GCA_036392315.1 Gemmatimonadaceae bacterium | reverse complement strand
GAGGACCCCAACGTGATGAGCGCTGACCCTATGGTAGAAGCGCCCAATGACAATTGCGTTCGACTCGCGCGCGAAACCGCGATCCGTCGCGGCCGCGTGGGACGCGTGCGCGTCGTTCTCGTCGCGTCGGTGATGGCATGGGTCTCCGCGCCGCGGTTGGACGCCACCCCGAGGCTTTCCTCCGCCTCCGCCAGAAGCGCGCTCGGGCCGAGTGTGCTTCGCCAACCGCCGCTGCTCCGCAACATGTCGTCCCGCCGCGGTGTGTTCGAGGTGACGTTGACGGCAGCACCGACACGCCTGCAGTTGATGCCCGGCGGGCCGCTCGTGAGCGTCTACGCCTACAATGGCAGCATCCCCGGACCGACGCTCGACCTGCGCGAAGGCGACAGCGTCATCATCCATTTTCACAACCAGCTGCCCGAGTCGACCACCGTTCATTGGCACGGATTGCACATTCCCGCCAACGCAGACGGGGGTCCCCTGTACCCCATCGCACCGGGCCGGTCTCACGATTACAGCTTCCGCTTGCGAGCCGGCTCCGCGGGCACGTACTGGTATCACCCGCATCCCGATAAGCGCAGCGGGTTTCAGGTATCCATGGGACTCTATGGCGGCATCGTCGTCCACGCGCCGCAGGACCCACTCGCCGCGAAGGGAATCCCGGAGAAGTTGCTGATCCTCTCGGACAACCGCTTCGATTCACACGGCGCGATCGCATTTCCCGACCCGAAGTCCATAGCGGCGGACATCGATCTCGAGAACGGACGCGAGGGAGACGTCCTGTTCGTGAACGGGCAAGTGATGCCCACGATCCCGATCGCTCGGGGCGAAGTGCAGCGATGGCGTATCGTCAATGCCTCAGCGTCGCGGATCTATCGTATCGCTCTGCCAGGGCAACGCCTGATCCAGGTGGGCACCGACGGCGGACTCATCGAGCATCCGGTCGAAGTTCCGAATGTCCTTTTGTCGAACAGCGAGCGCGTCGAGGTCTTGGTGCGAGGGACCGGGGCGCCTGGCGACACGACGGCGCTCGAAGACTTGCCATACGACCGGTATATGCCGCAGACGCGACCGGCGGACTGGACTCGCACGCGGCAAATGCTATCAGTCGCCTATTCGGCCGACTCGACGACCCATGCCGTCGAGATTCCGGCGGTGCTTCGCCCAATCGAGGCGCTCGATACGACGCAGGTGCGCGTGCGGCGCGTGATCGTGATGTCGCAAGGACTCATAGACGGCAGACAGATGGACATGCACCGGGTCGACATTCGCGCGCACCTCGGCGCGACCGAGATCTGGACGATCCAGAATGTCGTGGGGATGGATCACCCGTTTCACCTGCATGGGTTTCACTTCCAGATTCTGGACCGCGACGGAGTTCGGGAGCCGTTCCGGAGTTGGAAAGACACCGGGAACGTGCCGAAGCATTCATCGATGCGCATAGTCGTCCACTTCGACGACTTTCCCGGGAAATGGATGTACCACTGTCACATCCTCGACCACGAGGACGAGGGGATGATGGGCATACTCGACGTTCGGTGAAGGTGCGGGACCAGGAACCTCGATGCAGAGGATCGAATGTAGGCCACTTCAACAAGGAGTCGGACATGGTGAGCGTGCGCAGGAAATCGGGATACGCAGTGCTGGCTCTGGTGGTCCTCTCGTCCGTCGGTCTGTTCGCCACGCACGCGGCGCGCGCCGCGGCGCCGGCAGCTGGCGGCCGCGAGTCCGAAGGTGCCGCCGCGACGGACCCCATGGTACTCCGGGGGCGCGAGCTCGTGATCAACCATGCCTGCGGCGGCTGTCATGGCGGAGGCGATGACGGTGTGAGCGCGCCGGGATGGCTGGCTGGCGAAATGATTCCGGAGCAACAGTTTCTAATCGGCCCGTGCGCGCTCAAACCTGGCGCACAACCCTGCTTCCACACGCATCCGCGAAACCTTACGCCGGACGATGAGACCGGTCTTGGACGGTTCACTGAGCGCCAGATCTTCAATGCGCTGCGGTATGGCGTTCGGCCCGAGGACACGCCCGACGTGACGATCACTTCCGACGTACCGGGGAAGGGCAACTTCCCGTTGCACCCGCACTTTCTGGCTCCGCCGATGCCGTGGCCGGCGTGGAGGCACATGCCCGACGCCGACCTCCGGTCGATCGCTGCGTATCTGAAACGCGGACTGAAGCCGGTGACCAACAAAGTCGTGGAGAGCGAGGGGCCGCCGGACTTCTGGGCCAGCGAGTACAAGGAGATGCCCCAGATAAAGCTGGGCGCATACCCGTCGCCGCCATTCCCAACGGCCAATGAGCGTGAGCCGAGCGCCAAGGCAGCGAAGAAATAGTCTCGTGTCTGCCCAGCCTCTCGCGTGACTCGAGAGGCTGGGCGTCACGCGGGCCTTTGATGGTGGGCGTCGCGTTCGGACGACGCGGCGGCACCGATTCTGAGCGGGCCTTTGGCTGACACGCCTACGGGGAAAACCCTACAGGATTGTCAGCGAGTCCCCAGTGGACTTCCGCTCTTTCCCGACAGCGTCACGGTGGCGTGCCGAGCATCCTCCCTTTCGCGAGGCGAAAGGGAATTCCTCACACCAACCGCCGACTTGACCGAGCCGATGACCACTGAAGCGGGAACCCACCATCGTCGTGCAGGCATCCGAGACTTCGACTTCGCAAAGTCCCCATTCGTAGTGATTTGGGAGACGACGCGCGCGTGCGACCTCGCCTGTAAACACTGCCGCGCGGAGGCGGTGGCGTTCCGCCGGCCGGACGAGCTCTCGACCGACGAAGCGAAGGAGATGCTGCGCAAGGTCCGCGAGTTCGGTCAGGTGGTCTTCGTCCTCAGCGGCGGTGATTGCCTCAAGCGACCCGATGTGTTTGAGCTCATCGAGTACGGATTCAGCCTCGGGCTTCGAATGGCCGCCACCCCGGCCACGACGCCGCTCGCCACGCCTGAGGCCATTGCGCGCTTCAAGTCGGCTGGGATCTCGCGCATCGCCGTGAGCCTCGACGGGTCGACGCCGGCCATTCACGACGCCTTCCGTCGCGTCGACGGCTCGTTCGACCAGGGCATGCGAATTCTCGCGGAATGCCGCAGGCTCGGCGTCTCGACGCAGGTGAACACGGTGATCGCGCGCCACAACGTCGACGACTTCGACAATCTCGCCGCTCTCATGGCGCGGCTCGGCATCGTTTTCTGGGAAGTGTTCTTCCTCGTCCCAACGGGCCGCGCAAAGCCCGGCGACGTCGCGAGCGCCGAGGAATACGAACGAGTCTTCGAGAAGATGTACGCGCTGTCCAAGCACGCGTCCTTCGACGTCAAGGCGACCGCCGCGCCGCAGTACTCGCGCGTGATCCTCCAGCATCAGGTCGCCGAGCGGAGAAGCGGCGATCGCGCCGAAGCGCCGGATACGCTCACCGGCGGCGTGATGTTCTCACTGTCCGACGGGATCGGGCGCGCGCGGAACGTAAACGACGGCGATGGGTTCATGTTCATCAGCCACATCGGTGAGATCATGCCGTCGGGGTTCTTGCCACTCGTCGCCGGCAACGTGCGCACGGACGATCTCGTGACGGTCTACCGCGACGCGCCGGTGTTTCGTTCGCTGCGCGATCGCACGCAGCTCAAAGGCAAGTGCGGAATGTGCGAGTTCGTCAACGTCTGCGGTGGCAGTCGCGCGCGAGCGTACGCGATGACCGGCGACATCCACGCCGCCGAGCCGTTTTGCTCGTACATTCCTCCGCGGTACGCCAAGGCGCTCGCCGCCAACGAGGCGCCCGCGTGAGCCGGCACGTCGTCATCGTTGGCGGCGGCATCACCGGACTCGCCGCGCTCGAGCAGATCAGTCGTGTGGCGCCCGGTGCGCGGATCACGCTGCTCGAGGCGAGCGCGCGACTGGGCGGACACATCCAGACCGAGCGTCACGCTGGATTCGTCATGGAAGCCGGCCCCGACGTGATTCTCACCGCCAAGCCAGCCGCGCTCGAGTTGGCCGCGCGTGTCGGACTCGCGTCGCGCGTTCAATCCACGAGCGGTGGCGCGAAGGGTTCGTACATCCTCAGCAAGGGCGAGCTCGTTCGCATGCCCGAGGGCATGAGTGGGCTCGTGCCCTCGCGGCTTGGGCCGTTCGTGACGACGCCACTGGTGTCGTTGCGGGGCAAGGCCCGCGTGGCGCTCGACTACTTCATCGCGCCGCGACGCAGCAGAGAAGACGAATCGATCGAGCGATTCGTCGTGCGCCGGCTCGGACGCGAAATGTATGAACACGTCGTCGAGCCGCTGCTGAGCGGCATCTCGGCGGGCGATGGCGCCTCGCTCAGCATCGACGCCATGTTCCCGCGCTTGCGCGGGCTCGAACGCCAACACGGAGGATTGATCCGCGGCGTGCTCGCGTCGAAACGCGCGCGCGGCACCGCGCCGCCCGCCGGAAGCGGCTTCGCATCGTTTCCCCTCGGCCTGCACGAGCTGATCGAGGCCATTCAGCGCGTCGTGCGCAATCGCGCCCGCCACGGGCAGCGAATCAGCGTTCGCACCAACGCGCACGCCAAGAGCATCGCCCGCGTCGGAGCACGGAGCGAGCAGTCTTCCGGTCGCCGCCTCGCCATCACGCTGGCGGATGGCGAATCACTGATCGCCGACGCCGTCATCGTCGCGACACCAGCCTACGTCGCGTCGACGTTGCTCCGCGGCCTGGACGCCGAGCTGGGTGACGCGCTCGACGCCGTGGAGTACGCGTCGACAATCACCATCTCGCTGGCGTATCCGAGGAACGCGGTGCGTCGCGAGCTCGACGCGACGGGGTATGTCGTGCCGCGAATCGAAAAGCGTCCGGTGCTCGCGTGCACGTTTACGTCCGCGAAATTCGACGGTCGCGCCCCCGCCGACTGCGAGTTGTTCCGATTGTTCCTTGGCGGCGTAGGACGGGAATACGTCGAGACGCTGACCGACGCGGCGCTGCTCGACATCGCGCGCGCCGAGCTCCGCAACGTGTTGGGCATTGAAGCGCCGCCGCTCCTGACGCGCATCAACCGGTTCGATCGGGCGATGCCGCAGTACACTATCGGTCACAACGCACGGATCGCGCGAATTCTCGCCGCGGCGTCGCGAATCCCCGGGCTCGAGATGGCGGGCGCAATCTACACGGGGCTCGGCATCCCCGACTGCGTGCGCTCGGGAGTGGACGCGGCGGATCGCGCGGTTGCGGCGCTGCCGTCCGGCACACCAACCCTCAGCGCACTCTCGACATGACGATCGAATCGACTCTTTTCATGCGCGCCGCGCGCGGGTTGCCGGTTTCTCGCACGCCAGTGTGGTTCATGCGCCAAGCGGGCCGCGTGCTTCCCGAGTATCGCGCGGTGCGCCAAGCGCTTTCTCTGATCGAGATCTGCAAGCGGCCCGACGTCTGCGCCGAGGTGACGCTGCAGCCCGTGCGCCGATTCGGCGTCGATGCGGCGATCCTGTTCGCCGACATCATGCACCCGCTCATCGGCGCCGGCGTCGACCTCGACATCGTCGAGGGGGTTGGCCCCGTCATCGCCTCGCCGGTGCGCACGATGGCCGACGTGCAGCGCCTCGGGTACCTCGTTCCCGCGTTGCACTTGCCGTACGTGCTCGAGACGATCGGCCTTCTCAAGACGGATCTCGGCACTCGAACGCCGCTCATCGGATTCTCCGGCGCGCCGTTCACGCTTGCGGCGTATCTCATAGAGGGGAAGTCGTCGCGCGATTTCGCGCGGACGAAAGCGATGATGTTCGGCGCGCCCGATGTGTGGCACGCGCTGATGCAGCGACTCACCGACATGGTGATCGTGTACATGGCGTCCCAGCGCGTAGCAGGCGTTGATGCCCTCCAGGTGTTCGACAGCTGGGTCGGCTGCCTTTCCCCAGCGGATTATCGCCGGTACGTGCAGCCTTACATGCGCCGGATCTTCACCGAGCTGCGCGGTCTCGGCGCACCGCTCATTCACTTCGGCGTGAACACGGCGACGCTCCTCGACGATATGAAGCGCGACGGAGCCACGGTGATCGGCGTCGATTGGCGAATTCCGCTCGACGTCGCGTGGTCGACCATCGGGCCGCGTCTGTCGATTCAAGGAAATCTCGACCCGACGGTGCTTTTGGGCGGCTCCGACGTCATCACGCGCGACGTGACCGACGTGTTGGATCGCGCGGCGGGACGTCCGGGTCACATCTTCAATCTCGGCCATGGCCTGCTTCCGCAGACGCCAATCGATGCGCCGCAACGAGTGGTCGACTGCGTCCATGAATACTTCGCGGCCCCATCCGAACGCACGCTTCCACTGACGCCCGTCGGCGCGGGGGTGGCGTAACCATGGCGACGGAGAGCGCAGTCCTGCTGATGGCTTACGGGACGCCGGATCGGCTCGAGGACGTCGGTGACTACTATACCCATATCCGCGGCGGCCGCCGCCCGGCGGAGGACGCCATCGACAACCTGCGCGCGCGATACGTCGCGATTGGCGGAACGACACCGCTGCGCGCGATCAGCGAGGCCGTGCGCGATCGATTGCGCGAACAGCTCGCCGCAGATGGATTGCCGCACGACGTCTATGTCGGCATGCGTCACTGGCATCCGTATATCGCCGAAACCATGCGCACCATGCGCGACGCCGGCATTCGCCGAGTGACGGCCATCGCGCTCGCGCCGCACTATTCGCGCATGAGCATCGGTGCCTACCGCGATGCCGTCGAGGCCGCCCACGCCGAGCTCGGTCGCCCGTTCGAGATCACCTTCGTCGACCGGTGGCACGGGGAGCCGGCATTCATCGAGCTCATGGCGTCGCGCGTTCGCGACGCGCTCGCTCGAGTCCCAGACGCCGATCGGGCGTCGGCCACCGTCGTCTTCTCGGCGCATAGCCTGCCAATTCGAATTCGTGAATGGCAAGACCCATACGAAGCCGAGTTGCTCGAGAGCAGTGCGGCGGTCGCAGCACGACTGGGTTTGAGCGATTGGCGTTTCGCGTGGCAGAGCGCGGGTGGAAGTCGTGAGCCATGGATTGGCCCCGACATTCTCGACTATCTCAAGACGCTGGCCGGCGAGGGCGTGCGGACCGTGGTTCAGGTGCCAATCGGTTTTGTCTCCGACCATTTGGAGATCTTGTACGACGTCGACATCGAGGCGATGGACGCTGCGCGCCACCTCGGCATTCGTCTCGTGAGAACCGAGATGCCGAATGCGTCGCCCGAGTTCATTCGCGTGCTCGCCGACGCGGTTGCGCACGCCGAAGCGGCTCAGGTGGGGTGACAATGCTCTCATTGGAGGCGATCCGCTCTATCGTCGCACGCGGCCGCGCGGCATGTCCGGTTCCGTGCGACGCCAACTGCGCGGAGCCGTGCGCGTTGGCATCGCTTCCGGTGGGCGTGCGTGCAGTGGTCGTGCGTCTCGCCTGTCCGCAAGCCGAAGCGGAGCATCTTCGTGTGATGGGAGTATTCGAGGGGGCGAGCATCGGCATCGTCGATCGCGGCAGCGGGTTCCTGCTGGACGTGAGCGGCTCGCGCCTGGCCATCGGCGGATCGCTGGCCGCGGCCATCATCGCATTGCGTCTCCCCTGAGCATCGGATGACCGCCGCGATCGCGATACCAGAGCAAACCGGCCGCCAAACGCGCGCCACGCCACTTCGCGTTGCACTCGTCGGCAACCCGAACGCTGGAAAGAGCACGCTGTTCAATGCGCTCACGGGGCTTCGTCAGCACGTCGCCAATTTTCCGGGCGTGACCGTCGAGCGCGTCGAGGGAGAGTTCGCGTTCGACGGACAGCGCATGACGGTCACCGATCTTCCCGGCACCTACAGCCTTGCGCCACAATCGCTCGACGAGCGCATCGCCATCGACGTGCTGCTCGGACGTGCGCGCGGCGTGCCGCCGGTCGACGTCACCGTGCTCGTGGTCGACGCCGAGAACCTCGAGCGGCATCTCTTCTTCGCCAGCGAGGTGCTCGAGCTCGGACGCCCAACCGTGATCGCGCTCAATCGGATGGATCGTCTGGCGCCGGGAACGCAGATCGACGTTCCCGAGCTGATCCACGAGCTCGGCGCGGTTGTGATACCGATTGTGGCGTCGCGCGGAGAGGGGATCGATGCGCTCCGGCGCGCGATTGCACTCGCGCCGACGCTTCCGCCGCCGCCGCGAGAGCTCGTCACGGAGTCCGGTGCCCACGCGCGCTACGCGTGGATCGCCGGCGTCATGAGCCGATGTGTCGTCCGGCCGCTCGCGGGATCACACCGTCTCGGCGATCGCGTGGATGCGGTCACGCTCCATCCAGTCTGGGGGCCGCTCATCTTCCTCGGCATCATGCTGTTGTTGTTTCAGACGATGTTCACGTGGTCGCGGCCGCTCATCGACGTCATTCAGTGGGCCGTCACCGGCGCGGGCGCGCTTGCGTCGACGATGCTGCCGCAGGGCGAGCTTCGCGGCCTCGTCTCCGACGGCGTGATCGCCGGAGTCGGCAACGTGCTCGTCTTCCTGCCACAGATCGCGATCCTCTTTCTGTTCATCGGAATTCTCGAGGACACGGGGTACATGGCCCGCGCGGCGTTCGTGATGGACCGCTTCATGCGCCCCGTTGGATTGCACGGACGAAGCTTCATTCCACTCCTCTCGGGCTACGCGTGTGCGGTGCCGGCAATCCTCGCGACGCGCACGATCAAAGATCAGAAGCAACGCCTGGCGACCGTGATGGTCGTGCCATTGATGAGCTGTTCGGCGCGTCTCCCGGTGTACGCGTTGCTGATCGGCGCGTTTGTTCCGCCAACCATGCTGCTCCGCGGCACGATCAGCCTGCAAGGCGTGACGTTGCTCGCGATGTACCTGCTCGGCACGATCGGCGCGCTGGCGATGGCCGCGCTGTTCCGCTCCACGCTCCTCCGCGCGCCGACGCGCGCGCTCATCCTCGAGCTGCCGGCGTACAGCATGCCGAACGCGCGCGGGCTCGCGATGTCGGTGTGGCAGCGCGTTCGCATCTTTCTTCGGCGTGCGGGTACGGTCATTCTCGCAGCGTCGGTGCTGCTCTGGGGGCTGGCGCATTATCCCCGTAGCGCTGCATCGACGGCAGACGCACGGCTCGCGCAGTCGGCGTTGGGCCGCGTAGGGCACGCCATCGAGCCGGCGATGCGCCCGCTCGGCTACGACTGGAAAATCGGCGTGTCGATCCTGTCGTCGTTCGCGGCGCGCGAAGTGTTCGTGAGCGCCATGTCGACGATCTACGGCGTCGAGGACAACGAGACCAATCGAACGACGCTCCTGCGAGAGCGTCTTCGCAACGCGCGCAGCGACTCGGGCGCGGTAGCCTACACGCCGCTCGTGGCGCTTGGCCTCATGGCTTTCTACGTGTTTGCCCTCATGTGCACGAGCACGATCGCCGTGACGATTAGAGAATGCGGCGGCGGGTGGGCTGGTGTCCGTTGGGCGGCGTTGCAGTTCGCCTACATGCTCGGCTTGGCGTACGGCGTCGCGCTGTTGGTCTACCAGATTGGGCTTCGTCTCTAAGGAGCGACGTCAATGATCACGGGGACGGCTGACCATCTCATCACCCTCGGCTTAGTCGGCGTTGCACTCCTCTACGCCGCGCGCCGCGCTTGGCGCGCATACTCGGCGGCGCGTGGACAGCGGGGTTCGGGTTGCGGCCCAGGCTGCGGCTGCGAGTAGAACGCGCCGTTCGCGCCGTTCACCCTCAACCCTCAACCCTCGACCCTCAACCCTGCAGTTATCGTGGTGTCCACCGCGGATGCGCGGTAAAAAGGCCATCCACGTAACCGATGCGCCAACTCAGATAGATTCCAAACACAAGACTCATCGCTCCGGTGGCGAGCCGTATCGAACGCTCCAAGCTGTGGACACGCGGCGCCGCAAACGCTGCCGGGGCCGCGATCGCGAGCGTGACGAGTCCCATTCCGGCGATCGTGCCGAGTCCAAATACGACGAGATAGAGCAGCGCCCAGCGCACGTCGTCGATGAGTGGCAGGATGACGAGTGTCGCCGCGGCGGAGCCCGCGAGACCGTGCACGACGCCGACCACGAACGGTCTCACCGAATCCGACACCACTCTGCTCGGCCGCACATTTAAAACGTTGAGTGCGCCGAGGACGATGAGCATCGCCGCGACGGCCATTTCCAGTGAGAGACCGATGGTCGGCGTGAAGGCGAGCTTGAGGAGAATGATCGCGCCGCCAACGATGAGGATCGTCGCGGTGTGGCCCATACCCCAGAGCAGACCGACGCCTCCGGCGCGCGACATCGACCGCTCGCGACTCACGATCGTCGATACGGCCACGATGTGGTCGGGGTCCGTTGCGTGACGCATTCCGAGCAACAAGCTCGTGGCGAACGCGAGTGCCAGGTTGAGCATGGCCCCATCCGGGGAAAGCTCGCCAACCCTAGGGTCGTCGCGGCCCGAGTGCTGTCAGGCGGTTGCCGCCGATGGAGGAGGGTTTCTCCGACCCATTGCATCATTACCGGCGCCGTCTCAGCGTCGACCTGCCGCGTCCACGGTGTGCGTCGGATCGGCACCCGACCAGCGGACGTCCGCGGTGGGACCGTAGGTTGCGGGAACCGAGCGATCCATGATCCGAAGGTAGACCGTGAGCTGCGTCCGATGATGCGCCGTGTGCAGGACGCGCCGCCAAAAGACCCAGATCCGTTCGCGTTCGACGTCGAAGAAGCGGACGCGCGTCGTCCACCAGCTAGGGACCTGCTGGGCGAGGAAGCGCAGGCGGGGCCTCGCCAGATCAATGAAGCGGTCGCACGCTGAGTGTACCGTCAATGTTGGCGGGAGGACCGCGTCGGGCGCCGGCTCGGGCGTCCCGAGAAATTCGCCGAAGAAGCGGCGCTCCGAGAGTAATTGGTGTTTGAGAATCTCGTCAACGGCGCTGGCGCGCGGGTGCGGGCGAAACGCGAGGTCTTCATCCCGAAATTCGGACCAGACGGACACGACCTTGTTCGATTCGCTCGCGTACGTATCGAGCATGTGCTGCAGAAGCGGCTCGACACCGACCGGAATGTCGAGATCGGGAATTGCGGTGTGCGCATAGGTCAGCGGCATGTCTCGTCTCCCAACGCGATTGTTGCTTTACGATGTTGGTGGCTCAACTCAATCAAACGGATGCAATGCGATCGGCGAGGGCCCGCCGGCGTGTTTTAGAGGCATTTGCCCCTGGATGATCGCCCTCACCCACCTGCAATTCGCACTGTAACCGACTATATTTCAAACAACGAGGCGTTACAGCAATCGCGCCGCGCAAAACCGAAATCTTCCAAAGGTCCGGCACTTCCCGGGCCTTTGTTGTTTCTGGTGCTGCGTCCGTCTGGGGTCGCTCCGTCGCCGACGTCAGATGAGGCGCGATGGTCGTCGCTGCGCCATGGCGGCAATTTCTCGAGAGGTCGCATAATGGATCTGGTCGAATTTCAGGACGGCGAGCGCACCTTCACCTGCCGAGCCGCGTCGTCGCCGGCGACGCCCGGCACACTTTGGTGGTGGATGAGCGTGACCGGCGAAGCGCAGCGATACGCCGCGTTCCGGACGCAAGAGGACGACACCCCGCGGAATCTGCGGACGCGGATCCTCGCCTACTACGCCCAGCTCATCGCCGATCGCGAGCGTCCCCGCGAGATCCGCGCCCATTGGGCCCAGCGCCGCGCCGCGCCGAAGACCGGCGAAACAGGCAACGTACCGACGTAACGACCGGACCTCGATCGGCGCGTCCTGCGCGCCGATCGCCACGCCTGCCATGAACGTTCGATCGACGCGCGGGTAGCATCGTCGTCGCGGCGAGTTGACACTCGTCGCGTTCGCCCATCCCGCGATTCACTCGATCGAGCGTCTGTGACGACACGTCGTTGCTGTCGTATGCTGTCGTTGGTCTGGCTGGTCGCCTGCGGCGCGCCGCGGAATGGCGCGCGCACGACCCAGTTGCATCTCCATCCCTGCTGGTCGTGGGCGACGCGCGAGCTGGCGCGGTGCGGCACGATGCTCGTTCCGGAAACGCGCGATGCTCCGGGAAGCCGAACGATCGAGCTCGATGTCCTCGTGCTGCCGGCGCGCGGTGCGCGTGTCGAGGCCGATCCGCTAGTATTCTTTAATGGCGGGCCGGGCCTCTCCACGACCGACGCCGCGGCCTATGCGAGCTGGGCGCTCGATACGCTGCGCCATACGCGCGACCTCCTGTTGGTCGACATGCGCGGCACGGGACACGCCGCGCCACTGGCCTGCGATCTGTACGAAGACGGCGGTCGCATCGCACCATACCTCGAGCCCATGTTCCCGGTCGCACGCGTGCGCGAATGCGCAATGCGTCTTGCCTCGCGGGCGGACCTCACGCAGTACACGACCGAGGCCGCCGCGCGCGACTTCGACGACGTCCGCGCGGCGCTTCATCTCGATCGGGTGAACCTCTATGGTGCGTCGTACGGAAGCCGGCTGGCTCTCACGTACATGCGGCTTTTCCCGTCGCATGTTCGGCGAGCGGTGTTGCTCGGTGTGAGCCCGCCCACGACGCCGGTCGGGCGAGTGTTTCGCCGAGCGACGCAGCAGGCGCTCGATTCCGCGTTCATCGCGTGCGCTGCGGCGAGTCAATGTGGGCGCGACGTACGCGATCCTCGTCGCGACGTGGACACGCTACTCGGACGGTTGCGCAAACGGCCCGCGACGCTGCGTCTCTGGAATTGGCGGCGTCTCTCCACGGAACACATCAGGCTCACTGCGGCCGCCGTCGCCGAGTTGCTGTGGGTGGAGTCGTATTCCCCCGATGCATTGAGCGAAGTGGTGCCACTCGTGCATCGCGCCGTGCCCACGTCCGACTACACGTCGCTCGCACGTCGACTGGCGCGGACATCGCGAGCGCGCCGCGCAGGACGACGCGAAGGGTTGCTCCTCTCCGTGGTGTGCACAGAAGACGCGCCACGACTATCCGCCGCCATGGCCAGTCCCGACGGTACGTTGTTGGGCGCCCCGCTCGTGACCGATATTCTCGCCGCGTGCGAGACGTGGCCGCGAGGAGTGGTGTCGCCGGATTTCGCTCGGCCGTTCTCGTCGGCGATTCCGACGTTGCTCATGTCGGGTGGGCGTGATCCCGTGACGCCGCCCGATCTCGCCGACTCGGCCGCCGCGACGTTGACGAAGAGTGAACGCTACATCGATCCGACCAAAGGACACGCGACGCTGGACGACCAAGGTCGTGCGGTGCTCGCCGACTTCATCCAGGGCATCAAGCGAGATTGACGGCCAATGAGTTGCGTAAGCGGAATGCGTCACCAGATTGACCCGCGTTCCTACTCCCATCTCTCGTGATAGACGCATGAGCGAAGAACGAAACCGGCTCGCCGCCGCCAACGCCGACAGCGCGCGCTGGCGCCTCTGGGGTCCTTACCTCGCCGAGCGGGCGTGGGGGACCGTGCGCGAAGACTACAGCGCAGATGGAGACGCCTGGGAATATCTCCGGCACGAGCACGCGCGGAGTCGCGCCTACCGTTGGAACGAGGATGGGCTGCTCGGCATTTGCGACGACAGCCAGCGCCTGTGTTTCGCGATCGCGTTGTGGAACGGCAAAGACGAGATACTGAAGGAACGCCCGTTCGGGCTGTCCGGCCCCGAAGGAAACCACGGGGAGGATGCGAAGGACTACTGGTTCCACCTCGACAACGTTCCGTCGCATGCATACATGCGGGCGTTATACAAATATCCTCAAAGCGCGTTTCCGTACGACGTGCTGCGAGAAGAGAATCGGAAGCGTGGCCGCGGCGACCCGGAGTTCGAGCTCGTCGAGACGGGAATCTTCGACGACAACCGGTATTTCGACGTCGACATCGAGTACGCCAAAGCGGCACCCACGGATCTGCTCATCCGCATCACAGTCTCGAATCGTGGCCCCGACCTGTCGACGGTCGACCTGCTGCCGACCCTCTGGTTTCGAAACACCTGGTCGTGGGGGCTGAGCGGCTATCGGCCGTCGCTCACCGTACTAACCGAAGCGGACGGCTCGGCGCAGATCCTCGCGGAGCACGAGGCGCTGGGCCGGTACCATCTCGCGGTCGAAGGCGAACCGGAGTTGCTGTTCACCGAGAACGACTCGAACAGCGAGCGACTCTTCGGTACGCCGAATTCCACGCCGTTCGTCAAAGATGCATTCCATGAGTATCTCGTGAACGGCCATTCGGCGGCGGTGAATCCGGCGCGGCAGGGCACGAAAGCCGCCGCGCTGTATCGCCTGACGCTCGCCCCTGGCGCCGAGCATGTCGTCCGACTGCGCCTGTCGACCGAGATCGAAGGACCCGCGACGTTCGGCCCGGCGTTCGACGCGGTGTTCGCGACGCGCTCGGCCGAGGCCGACGACTTCTACGCGTCATTGGCCGCTGCCGAGGTCTCCGCCGACGAGCGGCTCGTGCAGCGACGGGCGCTTGCCGGTCTGCTGTGGAACAAACAGTTCTACCATTACGACGTCGAGCGATGGCTGACCGGCGATCCCGCGTACCCGCCACCGCCGCCCGAACGCCGCGCCGGACGGAATCACATGTGGACGCATCTCAACAACCACGACGTGATCTCGATGCCGGACACGTGGGAATATCCGTGGTACGCCGCATGGGATTTGGCGTTTCACGCCATCGCGCTCGCGATGGTCGATCCGGAATTCGCCAAGGAGCAACTCGTGCTGCTCCAGCGCGAGTGGTTCATGCATCCCAACGGTCAGTTGCCGGCCTACGAATGGCAGTTCGGCGACGTGAACCCGCCGGTGCAGGCGTGGGCGGCGCTGCGAGTGTATCAGATCGAGCGCCGTGCGACCGGCGTGGGTGACGTCAGGTTCCTCGAGCGGATATTTCACAAACTGCTCATCAATTTCACCTGGTGGGTGAATCGTAAGGACGTCGAGGGGCGCAACGTGTTTCAGGGGGGCTTCCTCGGGCTGGACAACATCGGCGTCTTCAACCGGAGCGAAAACCTTCCCGATGGCGCGCGGCTCGATCAGAGCGACGGCACGAACTGGATGGCCATGTTCTGCCTCAACATGCTCGCGATCGCGCTCGAGCTGGCGCGGCAGGATGACGCGTACGAGGACGTCGCGACCAAGTTCCTCGAGCATTTCTTCTACATCGCGCACGCGGTGAATTCGCGCACCGGGCCGACGGGCGAATCCGAGGACCTTTGGGACGAGCAAGATGAGTTCTATTATGATCTGCTGCGACTGGCCGACGGCACGACCGCGTTCATGCGCGTGCGCTCGATGGTCGGCCTCATCCCGCTGCTCGCGGTCGAGACGTTGGATGCCGACTTGCTACGGCAGCTACCGGGATTCCGCGGACGTCTCGAGTGGTTCCTTCGCTACCGGAGCGAGATGGTCGGCGATGCGGCGTCAGTCACGCGCACCGGCGAGGCGGATCGCCGGCTCTTCGCCGTCGTCAGCGAGCCGCGCTTACGCGCGATCCTTCGGCGGATGCTTGACGAAACCGAGTTTCTCTCACCGCACGGCCTGCGCTCGCTCTCTCGCTGGCATGCCGACCACCCGTTTCGCCTCAAGCTCAATGGACGCGACTTCGGGGAGGTCGGCTACGAACCGGCCGAATCATGCAGCGGATTGTTTGGCGGCAATTCCAACTGGCGCGGACCGGTGTGGTTCCCGCTCAACTACCTGATCATCGAGGCGCTGCAGAAGTTCGACTGGTACTACGGTTCGACGTTTCGCGTCGAACACCCCGTGGGCTCCGGTCGCATGCTGACCCTGTGGGAAGTATCCGTCGAGCTGTCGCGCCGCTTGATCGGACTCTTCATCCGCCACGAAGGCCGCCGGCCGGCATTCGGAACGACGGAACGTTTCCAGAATGATCCGAACTGGCGCGACCTGCTCCTCTTCCATGAATACTTCGACGGCGACACCGGCGCTGGACTCGGCGCGTCGCATCAGACCGGATGGACGGCGCTCGTGGCGAAGCTGATACAGCAAAGCGGAGTACCGGCCGTGACGTGAGACACGGACGGCCTGCATGCAAAACAGGGTTGAGGGTTGAGGGTCGAGGGTTGAGGGGCGGTTGGTGGCGC
>DASVYG010000030.1:0-6455 GCA_036392315.1 Gemmatimonadaceae bacterium | reverse complement strand
CGGCCGATTCCCAACGTGCGCGAATGGTGCGCCTGCTTCGACCTGCTGCAAGTCAACGAAGACGAGATGACGATGCTCGCGCCCGATCCGATGGCGCTGGCGGCGACCGCACTCCACGCCGGCGTGCGGTGTCTCGTCGTCACGCTCGGCAAGCGCGGCGCGGTCTATTTCGCGGCGCCCGACTTCGATCGGATCGACGATCTGCGCCGCGCGCGGCCGCTCGGCGCGTCGGTGGGTCCCGTCCGCACAGCGCTCGTGCCCACCGACGCGGTGTCCGCCGAGATCGGTGATCCCACCGGATGTGGCGATGTTTGGGGCGCGACCTATTTCTCTCGACTGCTTGCCGGTGATAACTTAGGCGGCGCCATCCTCGCCGCGCATCGCGCCGCGGCGCGCAACGTCGGGCACCGCGGTGCCACGGGTCTCGCCAACCACCTTCGGGGAAAGATCAGCCTCACGTGACCAACGTCATCACTGTTCCGCCCTCGCTCGACGACTACTCCTTCGAACAAGTGCTGGAGCAGGTGGCTCCCCTCCCCGCCGATGCAAAGCTGCTGGTCGACGCGCGGCACGCCCGCTGGGCGTCGCCGTATGGACTGACGGCGCTGCTCACGCTCGCCCAAACGCGCTCCGAACGTCCGACGCTCGCCGTGCCGGAGCTCGACGAGACGCTCTCGTACTGGTCGCGCGCGGCGTTCTTTCAGCACGCCGAGTCGGTGTACGAGCTCCACGGCCAATATCCCAAGCGGCGCGACACCGGCGAGTCGAACGTGCTGCTCGAGATCACGCCGATTGCCAAGAGCGACGACGTGCACAACGTCGTTGGACGCGTGCAAGAGCGAGCGCAGCAGATCATCAAGACGGAGCTCAAGCTCGACCCCAAGGCCATCATTGGCTTTGCCATGACGCTCTCCGAAGTGTGTCAGAACATCATCGAACACGCGGGACAGGGCGGCTGGGTCGCCGTGCAGAGCTATCGGTGGACGAAGCGCCTGGGTCGGCGTGTCGTGGTGATCGCCGTGTGCGACGCCGGGCTGGGATTCCGCCGCTCGCTCGAAAGCGCGCCGGGTCACTTGCCGAACGCGCGCTGGGACGACGCCGCCGCGCTCGAGGAGGCGGTCATTCGCGGCGTGAGCCGCTTCAGAGATCGAAGCCGCGGCCAAGGACTCGCCGGTGCCCGCAATTACGTCGGACGGTGGCATGGTAAGCTCTCCGTTCGCAGTGGCACGGCACGAATCTCGATCGTCCCGAGTTGGGATGACGATATTCCGCTCGCCGAAGGGCTCGCGCCATTCCCTGGCGCCCAAGTTCAGGTCATCATTCCTGAAGCGATTGCCGCGGGAGGTTCGCCGGAGCGATGATGAACCACATCGACATCAGCAGCGTGCTCCGCCAGACGCTCGCCTGCGATCTCTACTCGAATCTCGTGACGCGCACTACCGGCGCCGCGGTGCGCGACCAGATCGAGCTGCTGCTGGGCGAGTCGCACGACCGAGGCGTCGTCCTCACCGTCATCGACTTCTCGCAAGTGTCGATGATAGACTTCTCATGCGCCGACGAAGTCGTGGCCAAGCTCCTCATGCGCTACGCGTCGGACGATCCGCCCCAAGACGCGTATTTTCTCTTCCGCGGCGTGAGCGGCGACCACTGGGACGCCATCGAGGCGGTGCTCGAGCGTCATGGTCTCGCGCTGGCGATCGAGGATGCCGATCGCGTGCGGGTGGTCGGCGTGCTCGGCGACGACGAGCGCCGGGCGTGGGACGCGGCCTATCGCCTGGGTCGTGCCGACGCGGTGGCCATCGCCGTCGCGATCGAGACGAGCGTCGACGACGCCGAGCGCGCGCTCGACGCGCTATGTCGCCGCCGTCTCGTGATGCGTGTGGACGGACAATACGTGGCCGTGGGGAGCCCTCGTGAATGACACGATCAACAAACCACTCTGGGTCGCCGACCTCGTCGCGACACGACTACAAGATCCGGAGCGTGGTCCAATGGTCACGATGAATCCGGCCGACGCGAGATTACGACTGCTCACCGAGGGCGAGCTGGCCTGGGTGTACGGTCCGCGGCGCCACGAGCTGGCGACCGTTCGCATCGATCCCGACGTGCGGGCAGGCAATGTAGTGCTTCGCGACATCAGCGGCGCGTCGCCGTCGGAGGTCGTGCGGGTCGTGAAGCCGGACCTCGATACGCGCGGTCGCCGTGGCACGGCACTGGGCTAAGGAGCACGCGTGACGGCACGTAAGACTCGATCGATCGAACTCGCGACGGCAACGATCCACGCCGGAACCGAGTCGCGCGGCGCGGACACACCCGTTGTCCATCCGATTTATCAATCAGTCAATTTCATTCAGGAAATCGGAACGGCCGAGGGTCTGCGTTATCCGCGCTACGGCAACTCGCCGAATGCGGAGCTGGTGCAGCGGCGCATCGCCGCGCTCGAAGGGGCGGAGGCGGCGGTGCTTTTGGGCAGCGGCATGGGCGCGATCGCTTGCGGACTGCTCGCGCTCCTGCGCCCCGGCGATCATCTCGTTGCCAGCTCGTGGATCTACGGCGGCGCCACCGAATTGTTCACGAAGGAATTCGCGACGCTCGGCATCGACGTGTCGCTGGTCGATCCGCTCGAGCCGCGCGTGTGGCGGCGCATGCTGCGTCCGCAAACGCGCGCGGTGTTTCTCGAGACACCCGCCAACCCGAGTTGCCGCGTCATCGATCTACGCCCGATCAGCTACGTAACGCGCGAGCAAGGAATCGCGCTCGTCGTCGATTCCACATTCGCGAGCCCGGTGAACCTGCGGCCGATCGAGCACGGCGCGGACGTCGTCATTCACTCAGCCACCAAGTATCTGAACGGACATCATGACGTCCTCGGCGGCATCGTGTGTGGAACGGCGCCGTACATCGAGGAAGTGCGGCAGAAGATGATGCTCTGGGGCCAAGCGCCCGATCCGTTCGCCGCGTGGCTGCTCGAGCGCGGCATCAAGACGCTCGACGTGCGCATTCGTCGCCACAACGAGAACGCGATGCGCGTCGCCGAATGGTGCAGCGACCGCAAGCAAATCAAGCGCGTGCACTACCCCGGTCTCGAGAGCCACGCCGACCACGGGACGGCCAAATCGCTGATGGACGGCTTCGGCGGCATGATGGCGATCGAGCTCGCGGGCGGCGCGGCCGCGGCCGAGAAATTTCTTCGCAAGCTCAAGATCTTCCGCCACGCACCGAGCCTCGGAGGCGTCGACTCGCTTGTTTCCGAGCCGCGCTTTACGTCGCACGCCCACCTCACGGCTGAGGAGCGGGCCGAGGCAGGGATCCCGGACGGGTTCCTACGGCTGAGCATCGGCATCGAAAGTGCTAATGACCTGATCGGAGATATCGAACAGGCCCTACACTAGATGGCCGAACCAATTCCGGTCGCGGAACGACGGCGCCTCGAGCGTCGGACGAACCCGACGCTGGCCGAACTGACGCTTCCAGAAATTCGCCGGATGATGGTCACGACAGGATTGTTCGTGATCATTCTCGTGCTGTTTCTGTGGATGGTGCGCACCGTCATCATCGCGACGATCCTCGGGATCATCGTGGCGATGTACATGCGTCCGGTCTATCTCTGGCTGTACGGGCACATCCCGAATCGCGTCGTCTCCGGGACGCTGACGCTGCTGCTGCTCATCGGGCCGGTGTTGGCGCTCACGCTCTACAGCTACGAGGAGATCGCCGACGTCGCGACCTACGTGAGCGCGCACCGCGAAGAGATCGCGAGCAAGATCGATCTGTCGCTGCGCCGATTCCCGTTCATGCAGTCCGCAAACAGCGGCGAGGCGATCCGGAACTACGTGATCGCCGCGTCCAACTACGGCACCAATCTCCTCACTGGGATCCGGGCCGCGATCACGACCCTCGCCGTGGCGGCGACGATCTTTATGTTCACGGCGTATTATGTGATGACGGACGCCGAGCGGATCATGGACTACATCCGCGAACGCATTCCGCCTCGCTACGGGGAGCTCTCGACGGCGCTCGAGACGAACGTGCGCGGCGTGCTCTATGGCGCGATCTACTCCACGTTTCTGACCCAGGCCATCAAGTCGCTGATCATCCTTGGGATGAATCTCGCCTTCCACGTCCCGCTCGCCGGCGTGCTCGCCATTCTGTCGTTCATCATCGGCTTCTTCCCAATCGTCGGATCGTGGAGCGTCTACGTGCCGGTAGCCGGTTGGCTCGCGATCTTCCAGAACTCGCCGGGTCAGGCGCTGGCGATGGTCGTGATCGGGTTCACGGTGAACACCATTTACATTTCGACCTTCCTCCGTCCCAAAATTGCCGCCGAACGGTCGAAGGTTCTCAACTTCTACTGGATGTTGGTCGCACTGATCACCGGGGTTTACACATTCGGGCTCGTCGGCATCCTGCTTGGTCCGATGCTGATCGGTCTACTCAAGGCCATCCTCGACACCATCACGTCGCAGGAAGGATGGCAGTGGGGAGAAAACGGAAGTGACGACGGGAGGATCAATGCGTCTGAAGTTTAGCCATGGTACGCTTCCAAAAAGTCACGAAGATCTATCCGCGGGCCGCCGCTGGCGCCGCCGCTTTGCGCAACGTCACCTTTGGTGTCGCAAAGGGTGAGTTCGTCTTTCTAACCGGACCCAGCGGTGCCGGTAAGAGCACAATCCTCAAGCTGTTGTACATGGACGAGCGCCCGACCAGCGGCGAGGTCCGTGTCAGCGGCTTTTCGTCTCGCGAAGTCAAGCGACGCGAGATCCCGGAGCTCCGCCGCAAGCTCGGGATCATCTTCCAGGACTTTCGTCTGCTCGAGGAGCGTACCGCCGAGGCGAATGTCGCGTTCGCCCTCGAGGTGATCGGGACACCCAAATCGCAGATTCCGAACAAGGTCGCTCGGGCGCTGGCGCAGGTTGGGCTCGCTTCGAAGACGCGCGCCTATCCGCGCGAGCTGTCGGGCGGCGAGCAGCAGCGCGTCGCGTTTGCCCGCGCCCTGGTCAACGACCCGTTCGTGCTCGTCGCCGACGAGCCGACCGGCAACCTCGACGACCGGGCCACACGCGGAATCTTCCAGCTGCTGCGCGAGATCAACGCCGCCGGCACCGCCGTGCTCATGGCCACGCACGACCTCGACCTCGTTCGCAAGTCGGACTATCGCTGCATCGAGCTCAATCACGGCGAAATCGTGTTCGACTCGGCTGAGACGCCGACGATCTCACTCGAGGCCGACTGATGTTGTCCATCCAGACGGCGATGACCGCGTTCAAGCGGTCGCCGCTCCTGAGCGCGTTGAGCATCACCACAATCGCGTTCTCGCTGTTCGCCTTCGGTTTGTTCGGGCTCGTGGCGCTCAACATCCGCAACGCGCTCCAACGCGTCGAAGAGCGCGTCGAGATCCGCGCCTTCGTGGCCGACGGAACGCCGATCGAAAAGATCACGGCCGCCGCCGACGAAGTCTCGAAGTATCCCGAGGTGCTGAGTGTCGAAATCGTGACCCAAGAGCAGGCGCTCGCGCGCGCACGTAAGGAGCTCGGCGAGTTCAGCGACGTGTTCGACGGACAATTCTTGCCGTCATCGCTCGACGTCAAGCTCAAGCCGGGCTTCCGTGATCCGAAAACAGTGCGCAAGGTCGTCGACCAGGTGCGCGAGTACGACTTCGTCGACGACGTTCGGTACGGCGAGGAGTGGATCACACAACTCTATCGCTTGCGCAACATCGCCGGGGTCGCGGGCGTGGCGCTCGGCCTCGCGTTCGCGGCGGTCGCCGTGATCATCATCGGCGCGACCATTCGCATGGCAGTGCTGGCTCGGAGCCGCGAGATCTCGATCATGCGGCTCGTCGGCGCGACCGATGGATTCATCCGCCGTCCGTTCCTCATCGAAGGATCGATCAAAGGCATACTCGGCGGACTGCTCGCACTGGTCCTCACGTATCTCGCGATGCGCGTGCTCGATCAGTACCTGCACTTTCAGACCGCCTTCTTCGACCGCCGTTTGGCGACGCTCGGCGTCGTGTTCGGCGCCCTCATGGGACTTCTCGGCAGCGCAGTCTCCGTCGGCCGGCATCTTCGTCGGGTATGACGCTCCCCGTCATCCTGAGCGAAGCGAAGGCTCCGCTGGTGGTGGCGCGCCGAGAGAACAGCAGATCCTTCGTCGCTCCGCTCCTCAGGATGACGGTGGCTTCGCTCCTCAGGATAACAGTTGCAGTAGGGGCGCTCGCGCTTACCGTTCCATTCACCGCGCTGCACGCCCAAGACCAATCCGCGCGAATGCGTGCCCAGCGAGATACGCTCGAGCGCATCCGTCACGAGCGGGAGATGCTCGAGCGTCGGGCGGCCGAGCTCCAGAACACGGTGCACGACCTCAACGAGGAAGTCACGAACCTCGATAGCCGCGCTGAGGCCACGGCGAGAATCGTCGCGACGCTGGATGCACAGTTGGCGAGCATTACCGAC
>DASVYG010000029.1:0-4849 GCA_036392315.1 Gemmatimonadaceae bacterium | reverse complement strand
TTGTTCGGCAGCTACGGCGACATCCGCTGTCAGCCGCCGCCGGACTTCACCGACTATCCCGCCATCGTTCTGCCGGGACCGTGGTCGTCGCTGAACTTGGAGCAAATGACCAGCGCATTGCGGGCATACGGCGCCGCGGCGGCGAAACAGATCGCTGCGACCGGCGCGACCGTCGACATCTGGGACCTGGGCAATGAAGTGGAGTTTGGCGTTGCGGGCGTCGCGGTTCGGCCCATGCCCGGCGGATGCGATGCGTCGGCCGGCGCGACGGGTGCGTACGAGGCGCCGGACGGGATCGATCGCGAAATCGGCATGATGTCCGGCATGACGCTCGCGCAGATGGACCCGGCGCATCGCATCGCATGGCTCCGCGATCACCTCTGGCCGTACGAAGCGAAGATGTTTGCCGCGGTCGCTGAGGGCATCCGTTCAGTTGACCCGGGCGCGCGTTTCAGCACGCACGTGAGCGGCTTGGCCTCCACGCAGCCGGCGTTCGCGGCGGCATTCTTCACCGCGATGAAGAATGTGGGATTTGTCGTTGATGAAGCGGGCGTGTCGTACTACCCGACGTCGTCTCAGTATCCGAAAGATCGCCTGCAGGCGTTCAAAAACATGGCGATCGCGGTCAAGGCCGCAATCGGCCGCCCGGTGTTCGTCGCGGAGTTCGGCTATCCGGCGGCAACGATGCGCGGCCCGTTCTCGTGGAATGACGCAGCGCCGGGCTATCCGTTGACGGAGGACGGCCAGGCGCGATTCGTTCGAGATCTCGTCGCGTGGGGAGTGCACGAGGGCGTGCTGTCCGGCATTCGTCCGTGGGCGCCGGAGCTCGCGATGCCGGGATGGGCGCCGATGTCGCTGTTCAGCCGGCAGGGATCGCTGGCGACCGCGCGACCGGCGCTCGACGCGTTCACGCCGCGCTGAACCGCTTAGCTGCGTACCGTCGCATCTTCCGCGATGGCCTGCGCCGGCCGCAAGTTGCTGGAACCCTGACCCATCTCGGATTCCTCATGCGCGCCGAATTGTCAAACGTCGCCGCGAGCGCATCGTGCGCGTCGCGCTTCACCGTCGTTCTGCTATATGGCACTGCGCTCTCGCTGGCGCCGGTGACGGCCTCGAAGTCGCAGGCAGTTCCGGCGAACGCGGCGTTCTTCAGCGACATGCGCTGGCGCTCGATTGGCCCGCCTCGCTCAGGATACATCTCCGCACCCGCGGGTGTGCCGGGCGACCCGACGACGTATTACGTGGGCACACCCGAGGGCGGGGTATGGAAGACGACGAACGCCGGCACGACGTGGAAGCCGATTTTCGACTTGGTGCGCGTTCCGTCGATCGGCGCCGTCGCCGTGGCGCCATCCGAGCCGAACACCGTGTACGTCGGCACCGGCAACCAATCCGGCTGGTCGTTCACGCCCGGCGACGGCGTCTACAAGTCGAGCGATGCCGGCCGCACGTGGTCGAACATCGGCCTGCGCGAATCGCAGTACATCGGCGCGATCGTCGTCGATCCGCATGACGCGAACCGAGTGCTCGTCGCGGCCCAGGGCGGTCGAGGTGGTGGACGCGGCGGTCGCGCAGGCGCACCCGACACGAGTGGTGAACGCGGCGTCTACCGCACGACGGACGGCGGCCGAACGTGGACGCGCGTGCTGTCCGCCGACGGCTCCGCGGGCGCAACCGATCTCTATTACGACTTTACTGATCCTCAAATCGTGTACGCGTCGCTGTTTGGCGGCGGGGCGGCGGCGGGAACCGGCGTCTTCAAATCGACCGACGGCGGCGCGAGCTGGCAGCCCTTGGGCGGGCGAGGTCTGCCGGATGGCGCGCGCATCGCCGCGCTCGCGGTCTCTTCTGGAACGCACGGGAAGAGACTGTACGCCCTTGCGGGCGGCGGCCGGGGTGGGGCCGGCGGCGGCGTGCGCGGACTCTTTCGCTCCGACGACGGCGGCGAGACATGGACGCTCGGCACTCAGCAGCTCGCGAGCGTGGGCGGAAAGATCTACGCCGACCCGCAGAACCCCGACGTCATGTACCTCATGGGCACGTCGATGTACCGCTCGACCGACGGCGGCCACCATATCGCCTCGTACTGGGGCGCGCCGAGCGGGGCAGATCCGCGCTTTCTGTGGATCGATCCGACGAACGCGAGGCGCATGATCGCGGGCGTCGATCAGGGCGTGGCGATTTCGGTCGACGCCGGGGCGTCATGGACGCCGTATTACGGGTTGGTGAACGGACAGTTCTATCGCGTCGCCACGGATTATGACTTTCCTTATCACGTGTGCGGACCGCAGCAGGATTCCGGGACGGCGTGCGTCTCGAGCCGCAGCGACTTCGGGATCATTCGACCGCAGGATTGGTATCCGGCGGGCGGCTTCGAGAACGGTTTCCTGATCGCCGACCCGCTCGACAAGCGGTACATGTATACGCAGGGCTGGTATCACGTACTCCGCCGGTTCGATCGAACGACGGGTCAGGTCGTCGTGTTGTATCAGCCCACGGCGCAGGACCGATTTGGCGGCGCGCCGCCGCTCGCGTTCGCGCAGGACAAGCGAACGCTCTACATGGGCGCGCAGTACGTGCTCGCATCGAGTGACAGCGCGCGAACGTGGCGCACGATCAGTCCGGATCTGGCGCGGCCGAGCGGTGCGATGCCGGCGCCGGCTCCTGCGGGGGCCGCGACAGGCGTCGGCGCACCCGCGCCAGGCGGCTCGATCACCGCGCTCGCACCGTCGCCCGCGTCTGGCAGCGGTCGTGGTGTGATCTGGGTCGGTACGAGCACGGGGTTCGTGCACGTCACGCGCGACGGTGGCAAGACGTGGACAAACGTCACGCCGCGGTCCAAGGCGCCGGGCAGCGTCAACGTCATCGACGCATCGCACCACGATGCCGGCACGGCGTTCGCCGCGATCCTGTCGATCGACCGGCATCCGCACATTTATAGAACGCTCAACTTCGGCGCCGCGTGGCAGGAGATCACCGCCGGCATCGCGGACGACGGTACAGCGCGTGTCGTGCGCGAGGACCCGGTCGATCCCAACTTGCTGTACGCCGGGACCGTGACGAGTGCGTACGTCTCGTTCGACCGCGGCGATCACTGGCAATCACTGCAGCTCAACCTGCCAAACACCGTCGTCAGCGACATGACGGTCCACGGCAGCGATCTCGTGATCTCGACGTATGGGCGCGGCTTCTGGATTCTCGACGACGTGTCGCCACTCCGACAAATGCGCGCCGTGACGGCGAGCGCCGCGCCCGCCTATCTCTTCCAACCCGACACGGTCGTTCGCGCGCGATGGGACAACACGCAAGACACGCCCGTGCCGCCGGAGATGGTGGTCGGCGAGAATCCACCCGAGGGCGCGATCTTCGATTACTACCTCAGCGCTCCTGCGTCCGGCCCCGTGACATTGTCGATCACCGACAGTGCCGGGCGCGTCGTGCGCGAACTGTCGAGTGTCGCGCCGCCCGCGGACACCATCATGCCGAACGTGCCGGAGTACTGGCTGCAGCCGCCCACCGTGCTGTCGACCGCGGCGGGCATGCATCGCGTCAACTGGGACTTGCGCTATCCCGATCCGCCCACGCTCAACTACGGGTACTATGGTACGCTGCTCGACTACCGTGAGTATACTCTAAATTGGCATGCGACGCCCGGCCATACATATCGGTCGACGATCGTGGGCATGATGGTCGTGCCGGGAACGTACACCGTGACGCTCACCACCGGCGGGCATGCCTACGCGAGGAAATTCACGGTCGTTCGTGATCCGCGCGTGGCCGCATCACCCGCAGCGCTCGCCGCGCAGTTCAGGCTGCAGCACCGCATGGTCGCTGGCCTCACCGCAAGCTACGAAGGGGTCAATTACGTGATGGCCCTTCGTGCGGCGCTCGCAGCCAACGCTGCGCGGGCCGCCGCGGTGGCGGCCGCGCCGCTCGACGCCGAGCTCGCGGCGCTGGCGACGAACGGTTTTGGTGTCGTGCATCGCGATTTGGGGCGCCGATACTCGGATCAGTTCATCGCCGACGCGATGCCGACGCCGAGCGTCGTCGCGGGCGTCGATGAGCCGTGCAAGCAACTCGACGCGACGATCGCGAGTCTCGCCAAGTTGCAGGCCACGAGCATCGCGGCGGTGAACGCACAGCTTGCGTCGGCGGGACTGGGCCGGCTGCCTGCGTGGAATGCACCAGCGGCACCGGCGTGCGGGGCCACCGTGCGATAGCCGGCAATGACCGGGATGCGGCTATGTCAGAATCGTGTCGTGGGTGCCTCGCGGTGCAACGCGGTGGCGTGCTCATGGAAGGCGATCGCGGCCGCGACCTGCGCGCGAAGTCGGTGTCCCTCGCGCGCGAGTTCGGGAACGCGCTCGATCACGAACAGCGCGAGGCACAGCTGGCGCTCGAGCGGAATGGGAACGTCTCCCGAGAGATAGGCGTTCAGCGTGGCGGGGCTGACAACGAGCGCCTCCGCCAGCGCATCGACGCCGAGCGATCCCGTCGAGAGGATTCGTTGCAGTAACACGAACGCGCGTGCACGTCGGTGAACGCTGCGCACGCGGTCGGCGTCATTGCCGGTCGTCATAGTACGCGTCGATTGCGAGTTTGACGATGCGCGATCGCGTCTCGTCTCGCCGCATCGGGTCGTCGTCGGCCGCCACCAGAGCGTCGTCCAACGCGTGCTTCAGGCGAACGAGCATGCGCTCGGGCGTCAGATTCTCGTCGCGAGCGCGGTTGCAGTATGCGAGAACGAGCATACGCAAACTCTCGCCGTCCGACGCGTCGTGTCCGCGTCTTCGAATCGCGGCGTCCAACGCGGCGAGCGCCTCGTCAGCGTTGCGTGGTGCGGCGTCAG
>DASVYG010000028.1:0-2251 GCA_036392315.1 Gemmatimonadaceae bacterium | reverse complement strand
GAACGGTGGAACGGTGGAACGGTGGAACGGTGGAACGGTGGAACCCGCGAGCGTATTGACGGCGTCGTCCAACTGCTTGCGCCCCTCCGAGTTCTCGAAGGCGGCGCTCGCGTCGGCGTTGGCGTCGAGGAAGTCTCAGATGCGGAGGAGCGGGTCGAGCGTTCGTTGCTGCTTCTGATTCATGGTCCTTTCCTTTGGGAAAATGGTGGAACCATGGTCAGGGCTGGCGGCGCACTTGTCCTCGGTGTCAGCGTCCGGAACGCGATTGTCGGAGCACTGCACTGCGTTGGCGGCGCACGAATCGCGAAGGTCGACGCACGAATCGCGTCGGCCGGGCCGTTGGTCGTCACCGACCACGCACTTGTTCGACCCGCTCGTGGCACGGAAGTCGGTGGATCGAGCCTTGATCGCGGCGGTCAGTGCCCGAATCCGATCTGGCAGCGCCGGGTAGGGCGCAGTCCGTGGCACGGGTGACGTAGTTCGCGGGCCTGATCGCGATTGGCGGCGTCCGAAAGGCCGAGGTTCCTGCCCGGGCATCGTCGGTCGGGGCACGAAACGCGATTGACCACGCACTCATTGCGAGTGTCAACGCATTACCGCGAGACGGCTTTGTAGGCAATCGGCCCAAGCACGATCGCGACCGCCGCGCCAATCACCGCAGGCAGTCCGTATTCCCCGTCGTGGAACGCGATGATCACCACACCCACGAGTACGGCCATCGGGACTGCGGCCAATAGTGCGACCCACCGTCGCTGGAGCGGAATCCGGAACGCTCCGCGCAGGTTTGGCTCCGTCCTTCGCAAGCGCACGAGCGCTCCGAATTCCAGGAACAGCGCGAGCGAATACAGCAGCACGTCGGCCACGACCAGCCGCCCGAACGGCACGAGGACGAAAACCGAATAGAAGATGGCCGAGACGATCACCGCGTTTCGCGGCGTCCCTCGCTGGTCGGTCCGGGCGAGGTTCGACGGCAGCAGCCCATCGGTCGCCATGACGAATGGAATGCGCGAATAGGCGAGCAGCAGCGCGTTGAACAATGCCAACGCGCTCACCATACCGCCGAGTGCCACCCACGTGCCGATCCATCGCCCCGCGCTTCCCGCGGCCGCCGACGCGATCGATGGCCAGCCGCCATCTGTCCACGTCGTCCAGTCCGATGCTGCGAGCGTCGACAGGAGCGGCACGAAGTATCCCAGCGTCACCAATGGCAGCGCCAATGCAAGTGCGCGCGGGTAGCTTCGCGATGCGTCGCGCACCTCACCCTGCACCGTCGACGCGTTGTCCCATCCGATGTAATTCCAGAGCGCGATCGAGAGACCGACCGCGAGACCGCTCACGCCATGTCCCTGCTCGGACGCAAACGGCCGCCACGGCACGTGCGTCGCATGCGGCAGTGACGCGATCGCCAACGCGAGGAAGCCGAGCATGATGAAGCTTCCCGCGATGACGGAGGTCCGTCCCACGCGAACCGAGCCGCGCAGATTGATCGCCGTCGCGCCCCAGATCACCGCCAGCGAGACAATCCATTCGAGTCGCGCGCTCAGCCCAGGCACGAAATAGCGCAGGTACTGATTGAACAACACCGGATAGATGGCCATGTCGACGAGCGAATACATCCACGTGAGCCAACCGTTCTGAAACGCCCAGAATCGGCCGAACGCGCGATCGACCCACCTATAGTAGCCTCCCTCTTCGGGAAGCATGCTCGCCAACTCGCCCACGATGAGGACTTCGGGAATCGACCACACGAGCGGGACAACGAGCAGGATCAGCAACCCGAGTCCCGGCCCCACCTCGTGGATCAGCGTCTCGGTGGTGTACGCGCCGCCCGAGGTGGTGAAATAGAGGATGAAGACGAGCGAGACGGTCCCGAGACCGCGGCGGAGCGCCACGTGGTCAGCGGTTCGAGAAGGCGATCATGACGCACCGCGTGTCGGCCGATGCATCACAGTTCGCGCCGGCTCACTTCGTCCAGATCGCGATCGTGCCACAGTTCGTTCGCGTCGAACGCAAGGTCGACGGCGTGTTCGCGGGGCCGCGATACACCTCGATCGCGCGGATTCTATCGAGCGCGACTTGGTTGATGTTGAACGGCTGCGGCATCGGCGTTCCATCGATGAACACCTGCGCGCCGATACAGTGGTAGAACTGGTCGCCCGCCTTCTCGAGATCTCGCGTCGAGTTGACGCCGCGATTGACGACGACGATTCCGCCAGTGTCGACGTACATCGACGGGATGCCGTGAAACACC
>DASVYG010000027.1:0-3480 GCA_036392315.1 Gemmatimonadaceae bacterium | reverse complement strand
CCCCCGACGGCGGCGCTGATCAACGTGAACGTGCCGAGCAACCCGGCCGTCGCGTCGCCGAAGCCGAAGTACGCTTTGAGTCGTCCGATCGCGAGGACGTAGATGAGAAAATCCATCGCGTCGAACATCCAGCCGAGCATGGCGGCGAGGAGCGCGCGTCGGTGGGAGGCCGGGAGAGTGAAGAACCACATGGGCGGCAATAATGGCACCCCTGCTCCTTCTTATCAAATTCTGACGCAAAGGTCCGTGTACGGGCGTAGAATTACGCGTGTCGAACGATCTCGAGCCCAAGCGCGGCTTCGGCCTCTGGAACAATCGCCTGTGGATTCTGTCCGCAGGGCTGGGTACAGCGACGATCTTGTCGGGGATGACGATCATCCACGACACGTCGCGACAGCGATCGGCGCTTCACGCCGTCGTGCGATCCACGGCGCGCCAAGTCGTGTCGCTTGCCGGCAGCCGTGTCGAGATACTCGGGCTGGAGACGTTCGCGCCCGTGATGCCATGGTCGGCGGCGGGTTCGCCGACCAATGAGTCTGCGTTCGCCGCACTTGTTCGCGTGCAACAGAGCGCGGCGCGCTGTCGATGTCGAGATACGCTGGCCGCGACGGATTTCTTTCGGTACGACATAGGCCGGCGCGCCATGATGCGTCTCACCGCCACCGGCGTCAGCCTGTCGGGCGGCGACAGCCTCACGCCGGCGCTCGAGCGAACGGCGCTGAACGAAGCGAACCGAGCTCGCTCACAAGCGGGAGTCGGGACGCACTTGATTGTCGGACGCCAGCTCGGTGATCGTGCCGCGCTGACCGTCGTGCAGTCCGACAGTGCCGGGACGCCGATGGTTGTCTACGGCGCGCTCGTGCCCGCGAAAGACTTTGCGCTTCGATTGCTGCGGGATGCCGCGCTGCGTACGTCGCTCGGTGACTCGGCGAGCGCCGCCTCGCTTCGCGAGATTCAGTTCAGCGCGATGGCGGCGGATTCCATGACGATTGTCGAAACCATGGACGCCGCACATTCGTTTCGAGCGACGATCCGCCCCCAGGGCCCACTCGATGGCCTGGCGATCACCGCGGCGCTCGACGCCGACCAGGTCCCGGTGCGAATCAATGTCGGGAGGGACGAGCGATTGCACCTTGGCGCTCTACTGCTCGCGACGATTCTCGTGATTGGGTTCGCCGTCGGCTCCTCGCGTCGGGAGCTGTTGCTGGCGCGAGCGCGCTCGGATTTCATTGCCGGCGTGTCGCACGATCTGCGCATGCCACTCGCGCAGATCCTCATTGCGGGAGAGACGCTGACCCTCGAACGCGAGCGGGGCGCGTCCGATCGGCGCGTCTTGTCTCACGCCATTGTTCGCGAGGCGCGACGCCTGGTCAGTATCGTGGACAACGTGTTGTTGTTCTCGCGATCGGGAACCAGGCGGCCAAAGCCGTTGGTCCGGCCGGTGCCCGTCGACGACCTGTTCAACGACGTCGTCGAAGCAGTTGGACTCGCGGTCGACGACGCCGGCCAATCGATTGCCGTGCGCATGTCGGAGTCGCTCACCGTTTCGGGCGACCGCCAACTGCTGCGTCAGGCGTTGGTAAATCTCGTCGACAACGCGCTCAAGTACGGCGTGCTGGGCCAGCAGATCCAACTCGGTGCCGAACGGTCGGCGAATGTGGTCCGTCTCTCCGTCGACGACCATGGCCCGGGCGTTCCAGTCGAAGAGCGCACGCGTGTATTCGAGCCCTACGAGCGTTTGTTCCGCGACCGAACGTCGGAGCGAACCGGTTCAGGGCTCGGGCTCGCGGTCGTGCGAGAAATCGCCAGTCTCTTGAATGGCCGCGCGTGGCTCGAAGATGCGCCCGGTGGCGGAACGCGCGCCGTGATCGAACTGCCAATCGCCGAGCGAGCCGCTGAATCAGCGCCGTCGCACGCGATGTCATGACGACGCTTCTCTTGATCGAGGATAATCGCGCATACGCGGCAATGCTTGCGTCCAACCTCGAGCGTGAGGGCTATGAGGTGCACGTTGCCGCTACCGGAGCCGAAGGGTTGGAGAAGGCGCGGGCCGGACGCGCGGATCTCATCATTCTCGACCTGATGCTCCCGGTGATGAACGGATTCACCGTGCTGCAACGTCTGAGGGACGAGGGTCATCAAACGCCAGTCCTCGTCATGACCGCCCTCGGGACGGAGGAGGAAAAGCTCCGCGGTTTCGGCCTCGGCGCGGACGACTACGTGGTCAAGCCATGCGGCCTTCTCGAGATTCTGGCCCGCGTTCGCGCGCTGTTGAAGCGGAGCGGAGCCGTCGCCGAGCCGCGATCGGAAATCAACATCGGCGATCTGTCGATCGACTTCGCTGCGCGCACGGTGCATCGTGACGGTGCGCCGATCGCTCTTCGGCCCAAGGAATTCGACCTCCTCGCCGCGCTCGTGCGTCATCGCGGACGCGTGCTGTCGCGGGCCGAGCTGCTCCGCGAGGTTTGGGGATATACGTCCGGAACGCAGAGCCGCACGGTGGAAACGCATCTTGCGGCGCTCCGCGAACGGTTGGGCGACGATCCGCAATCGCCGCGCTACATTGTGACTGTCCGTCGCGCCGGTTATCGCCTGGCGTGATCGGTCGAGCGGAGGACGGTTTTATCGTCTTCTGACATTGGCCGGCGGAAAGTTGTGCAAACTTCGAGTGCGCGGAACGGTTTCGCGCCGCAACGTGCTCGGCAATTAGACCGAACCACGAGATCGAGGAATTTCAATGCCTCCCACGTCCAAGAATGGGAAGATTTGTTATCTCGAGATTCCTGCGACTGACATCGCGCGCTCGGCGGATTTCTACTCGAAGGTATTCGGATGGGGGATCAGACGCCGTGGCGACGGTCACGTTGCGTTCGACGATAGCGTCGGTCAGGTGAGTGGGCGATGGGTCGTCGGTCGTCCGGCTTCGACGGATGTTGGCCTGCTCTTCTACATCATGGTCGATAGCGTCGCGGCGTCGATCGAGGCCGTGGTCGCGAACGGAGGGACCATTGTCCAGCCGATCGGAGGAGACGCGCCCGAAGTGACGGCGCGCTTTCACGATCCTGCCGGGAACGTGATGGGTCTCTACCAAGAGCCCGGCTAAGATCAGCCGCCTGACGCGCGCTGGCTGGTCGCCGCGCGTTCTTATTGCCTTCTGACATTCGGCGAGCGATCGCGGCGTAGACTCTCGATGTAGAGATTCCTCATCGAGAGTCTGACATGCAGCTTAGTTCCCCTATCGTCGCGGCGAGTGTTGCCATCGTGCTCGCATGTCCCGTCGCGCTTCGCGCGCAGGCCGACGTCGTGCGCGGTCGCGTGATTGGTCCCGACAGCACCGCCGTCGAGCGGGCGACGATTACAGTGACGTCGCTCCGCGGCAACGTGTCGCGAACCACGCGTACCGACAAGAACGGTCGATACACCATCACGTTTCCGGGGAGCGACGGCGATTATTTCGTCAACGTTGCTGCGTTGGGGTTC
>DASVYG010000026.1:0-9511 GCA_036392315.1 Gemmatimonadaceae bacterium | reverse complement strand
CGATCCTTCGGCCCCGAGAACAAGACCTTGCTCGTCACGGAGTCGCTGATGGATGCCCACTCGCTGATGTTCGTGGCGAACACCGAGACGGTCTACAACTTGGCGTGGCTCGACACGAAGGACGGGCCGCTGGTCATCGAGATGCCGCCGAACGTGCTCGGCTTCATCAGCGATTTCTGGAGCCGCTTTGTGGGCGACGTCGGCAGGACCGGCCCGGACAAAGGCAAAGGCGGGAAGTACCTGCTTCTCCCGCCGGACTACGCGGGCGCGGTGCCCGAAGGCTACTTCGTGCTGCGGTCACGCACCCATGGGAACGCCATCCTCTTCCGCGGCTTCGAGGAGCACGGTGACCTGCGGCCTGCCCTCGAGAATATCAAAGCACGCTATCGCGTGTACCCACTGACCGGTGCGGCAAACGTCGCTGACATGGATTTTGTCGACATCTCCGGGCGATTCATGAACACCATTCCGCCCGCAGACGCGTCGCTCTTCGACCTCGTCGCCACCGTCGTTCGGGAAGAGCCGCTCGAGGCCGTCGATCCTGAGATCCGCGGTCTGCTCGCCGCCATCGGCATCCGCAAAGACCGGCCGTTCGCGCCCGACGCGCGTATGAAGGGCATCCTCACCGAGGCCGCCGCCGTCGGCAACGCCACTGCGCGCGCCATCCTGTTCAGCACGCGAGAGCGAGACCTGTTCTACTATCCGCACAGCGCCTGGAAAATGCCCTACCACGGCAACGACACCGAGTTCTCGCCGGACGGCGTCCTCGATCTCGATGCTCGGACGTGCTACTTCGAGGCCACAACGCAGAACAGCCCCGCCATGTGGGTGAAGATGGTGGACGCCGGCTCACAGTACGCCTGGGCGGAACGCGACGCCGCGGGCGAGTACCTGAACGGCGGCAAGACCTATCGGCTGCACCTGCCGCCGAACATCCCGGCCAAGGATTTCTGGTCGGTCGTCGTCTACGACCCGCAGACGCGCTCGATGCTGCAGACCGATCAGCGCTTCCCGAGCCTCGGCAGCCAGAAGTCGGACGTCGTCGTCAACCCTGACACCTCGGTCGATCTCTACTTCGGCCCGGAACCGCCGCACGGCCACGAGTCGAACTGGATCCAGACCATCCCCGGCAAGGGCTGGTTCGTCTTCCTGCGACTCTACGGCCCGGGCGAATCATGGTTCGACAAGACCTGGCGGCCCAGCGAGATCGAGCTGGTCTCATGAAGGCTTACTTCAAATCGCAAGTGGAGGTGTGACATGGCAACCGGTGTTCTCCCGTTCACCATCCCGGCGTCGATCACGACCCCGGACCGTGTCGAGACGCGGCTCGGCACATTGAAGTTCTTTGATGGTCTGCCCGATGAGGCGACCGTGAAGACGCTGTACGACAACCTCGACTTCCAGCGCGGAGTCCAGGCGTTCCTCTCCGCCATTCCAGCGGCGTCGTCGTTCGCGATTCGTTCTGGCTTCCGCGCCAACGGTCCCGACAACGAGACCGTGTCCATCACCGAGTCGCTGGCCGATTCACACTTGGTGCTGTTGACCGCGAACTCGGAGACCGTCTACAACTTCGTCTGGCTCGACGCGAAGGACGGCCCGCTCGTCATCGAGATGCCACCCAACGTGCTCGGCTTCATCGACGATTTCTTCATGCGGTTCGTCGGAGACGTCGGCTTCGTCGGTCCCGACAAGGGGAAGGGTGGGAAGTACCTGCTCGTCCCGCCGGGCTTCGTGGGTGAGGTGCCCGACGGCTATTTCGTTCTTCGGCCGCGCACGTTCGGCAACGTGCTGTGCTTCCGCGGCTTCGTCGCGAACGGGGATCTCACGCCGGCGGTCGAGAACTCGAAGAAGAATTTTCGAGTCTACCCACTCGCCCGTACGGCGAACCCGCCGGCAATGCGCTTCGTGAACATCTCGGGAACGTCGCTCAACGGGGTATTTGCGAACGACGTCACCTTCTTCGACCAGGTGGCCCAAGTGGTCGAGGAGGAGCCGCTCGAGGCCTTTGACGCCGAGCTCCGCGGGCTGCTTGCGGCAATCGGCATTCGAAAGGGCAAACCGTTCGCGCCAGACGCGCGGATGAAACGCATCCTGACCGAAGCCGTGGCGGTCGGCAATGCCACCGCGCGCGCCATCGTCTTCGACACGCGCGATAAGGACGCCTTCTACTATCCGAACAGCGCGTGGAAGCTGGTCTGGCTCGCGAACGCTCACGACTTCTCTCCGGGCGGAGTGCTCGACTTCGATGCGCGCACGTACTACTGCTACATGGGTGCCGGAGTCAGCCCGGCGCTCACGGTGAAGATGGTCGGGGCCGGGTCGCAGTACGCCATGGCGGAACGTGACGCAGCGGGCGAGTACCTGGACGGCGCCAAGTCGTACCGGTTGCACCTGCCGCCGAACATCCCGGCCAAGGCCTTCTGGTCGTTGATCGTCTACGATCCGCAGACACGCTCGATGCTGCAGACCGAGCATCCGTTCCCAAGCCTCAGTAGCCAGACGGAAGGGCTGAGCGTCAACGCGGACGGTTCGGTGGACCTCTACTTCGGTCCATCGGCACCACTGGGAAAGGAGTCCAACTGGATCGAGACGGTTTCGGGAAAGGGATGGTTCTGCTTCCTGCGGCTCTACAGCCCGCTCGAGCCTTGGTTCGACAAGACCTGGCGACCCGGCGAGATCGAGCAGTTGGGCTAGACTGATGAACTGACCGTGCTCTCGGAAAACGATCTGACCATCCTCTGGCGCGCAGCACTGGCCGCCGCTCTCGGCCTCCTCATAGGCTGGGAGCGGCAGGCCACTGGTTCGGCGATCAAGGCGCGGACCATCGCGCTCGCCGCACTGACGGCCGCCAGCCTAACGGCGCTGGGTCACGAGATCTTCGGCACCGGCACCGATCGCATCGTCCAAGGCATCGTGACCGGCATCGGATTTCTCGGCGCGGGCGTGATCATCCACGGCGCGAGCGGCGAGGTGCGCGGCCTCACGACAGCGGCCACCATGTGGGCGATGACCGGTGTCGGCGTGGCCGTCGGCTCGGGACACGGGTTGCTCGGCGCGCTGCTCGCTGTGCTCATCTACGTCATCATCGCATCGGGGCAATGGCCTGTCCTGGCGTGGTTCCACCGGAGATCCTCTCGGACGGTGGCCACGGCGAACGGGGCGCCGGCGACGCAACCGACGGTGCGCGCGGAAGAGCATCGATGACGCTGCTGCCGGACACGATCGAGGCGATGTTGCACGGACCGGGAAGACTGCGGTTCCTCGTGCAGCCACTCCTCGCCATCGCACTGGGCGTCCGAGACGGCCGGCGGGACGCGGCGGCCGGGCGACCTCCGTACGTGTCAGGCGTCCTCTTCGTGCACGCGACGCGCAAGGAAGAGCTGATGACCGGGCTCCAGGCGATGGCCAAGCCGCTTGCCCTCGCAGTGATGCTGGACGCGCTCGTACAGTACATGATTTTTCGCTCGGTGCGGCTGTGGCACGCGCTGCTGGCCGGCACAATTCTGATCGCGCTTCCCTACGCGACGGCGCGAAGCCTGGCGAACCGTTACGCTCATCGAACGGCCGCGAACAGGAGAATCACAGAGAGTCATTGACGCCGGTCCTACGCGCGCGTGCGATATCGAGGCGATCCTCCGAACCTGGCTCCACCAAAAGGACGAGCGTTCCGTCTGTTTCGAGGGAGTCAGGACCAATGAAGCGCCGACCGGAGTGCTCGATGCGATCCGAACGGTCGTGTCGGAAGCTCAGGACACGTTGCGCACCCTCAGCCAACTGCCCAGCGCAAAGTACAAGCCGACAATGGCGGCGAGCGTCGCTGCTAGAAAGAACCAGTAGCCGAGCGTGTGGGGCAGCGAAATCCCGGGATCGATGAGCGCCGCGTGGTGTTGGTTGCGCCGGGCCTCGGTGATCGCGGCCACAATGAACGCGGCGGCCGAGATCTCCGCTACCCGCGCGACAATGCGTGCGCGGCGTATCGTGACGTAGCGAAGCGGGCGACCGTGTGCGCGACGCACGGCATACCACGCGCCGACACCCCGCGCGAGTGCCCACATGACGATTGCATGAAGCGCCGACACACAGAACGTGAGCGTTACGGCGGATGCGTATGCCGCCGTGTACGTGGCGTACGTTGCAAAACGCGACCACGCCCAAACGGGGATGATCACGAGTGTCGCGAGCGCAGCGGTGAAGCCGGTGCTCCTCCGAATCACTCTCGCGTCATGCGCCAAACGCCGGTAGATGTCGCGCCCTCGCGTCATGATGACGCCTGCAACCAGATCTATGGTCATGAGCGCCCAGAACGCGGCGAGCGCGGATCGAGAGCCGAGCGCGCGAACGCGTGCGAGCTCGAGCGCAAAGGCATCGACGATCGCCTCCTCATACCGTCCGCGAAATCGCCGCGGGTAGCCGACCATGAATGCCCGGTAGCACGCCACTGATCGATCGCGGAGGCGCCGCATGCTCCGATGCCGTCCTATCGACGCACTGGCGCCACGATGCCTTTTGCCGCGGCGCGCTTTACGAGGTCCGAAAGACGACCGGCTTCGGCTGCGAGGGCGCGCCTGCCTGCCGGCGTCAACCGGAAGTAGCGCCGCCGCTCGTCGGCGCTGTCGCTCGATGCACCGGACGACTCCGTGATGAGCCGCTCCGCCACGAGCTGATGAATGTTGCGGTAGAGCGATCCCGGACCAAGCGCGGCTCCCAAGCCGTCGACGCGAAGCTCCTGCATCAGCGCGTAGCCGTGCCGTTCGCCGTCGGCCAGCGCCAGCAGAATGCGCAGGGCCGCGTGTCCCAAGGGATGCGGTTCGTTCGCCATGCCGAACGATCCATCGCATCGGCTGTCGCGTCAAGACCGAGCTATTCCCGAGGTGGGTATAGTCCGGGATACCCGGTCGGCTTGACGGCTATTCCCGCCGCTGATATAGTCAACTATATCCGAATCGGGAATAGTAGGATGGCGGCTCGAGCGCAGGTCGACGGGCAGGGAGACACGGCGTTTTGGGTGATCCGGTGCGGCGTCGCGTTCATCTTCGTCGCGTTCGGCATCGACAAGTTCGACACGCGCCCGAATGGCGAGTGGGTCACCATCTTCGCGCGCATCGGGTTTGGCCAGTGGTTTCGCATCTTCACCGGATGGGTCGAGATCACGGGCGGCCTTCTCCTGCTGCCGCCATTGACGCGGCGCGCCGGTGCCGCGTTGCTCGGCGTGACGATGCTTGGCGCCGCGATCGCGCACGTGACCCGGCTCGGTGATCCGGTCGCCGCGATCGTGCCACTCGTCCTCGGCGGCATCGCCGTCGCGACCGGACTCCACGAGGCACCATATGACATCCGCAATCTTACCGGACGGCGGCATCGTTCGGCATCCCGTCAGCGCTCAATGCGGAGCGTTGGCCAATGAAGAGACTCAGCGCGGCGGCACTCGCCGTGGTTCCTGCACTCGCTATCGTCGGCGCCGGATCCGAGCGAGCCGCGGAGTGGCGTGATGCGCGGCGCTTTCCCGTCGTCGGCCGTCGCGTCGCAGTCGGATCGCGAACGCTCGACATCTACTGCGAGGGCAGTGGCTCGCCGACGATCATCTATGAGAGCGGCAAGCAGATCCCAGGGTTCTTCTGGAAACAGATCCTGCACCGGACCGCTGCATTCGCACGATCCTGCTGGTATGATCGCGCCGGCATGGGATGGAGCGATCCCGCGCCGGCTCCGCGCACGGCGCGGGGGATCGCAACCGATTTGCATTCGCTGCTGCAGGCCGCCGGCGAACGCCCACCATACGTGGTGGTGGCGCATTCGCTTGGTAGTTTCTACGCTCGCGTGTTCGACGGATTGTATCGCGATGAAGTCGCCGGGCTCGTGCTCGTCGATCCGGCGAGCGAAGACATCGGGACGCGCATGGCGAGCACGCCGCGCCGCAAGCCGCCGCTGTCCCCGGCGAGCATGGCGCGCGTAGCGAGCACGCTGGGTTTCTTCGGCGTATCACGGCTCTTCGCCGGCCATCCGCTGCCGAATCCGGGATCATGGTCCGAGGCTGACTGGCGTGAGCTCTACGCCCTGGAGCAGCAGCCGAAGTCGATCGCCGCGAACGCCGCCGAAGGTCCATATCAGGCGCTTGGCGACGAGGCGCGTGCCGCCGGCAACTTTGGATCCACACCCGTACTCGTGTTATCGGCAGGTCACGACGCGCTACCGCTCGATGCGTTGAAGGAAAAGCTCGTCATCCATCGCGAGCTCGCGGCGAAGTCGGTGAACGGCCGGGCCGTCGTGATCGAGAAGAGCGGCCATTTCATACCGCTCGAGTTCCCGGACACCGTGGTGTGGGCGGTTCGTAGCATCGTGGGTCAAGTGGCGCGGCGTTAATCCCGCCGGTGCCAGCGCGATACTCCCTCGCGTGGGCCCTGGCGCACCTGAAAAATCCCATCGCGATCTGAGCGCACGCCAGCCAGCGACCACGAGCACTAGATATGCGGCGATCGGTGAGCCCAGCGCCATCCAGGTGACGCGTCGCACCAGTCGCTGAGAGTTGCGTTAGATAAGCTTTCATCCGCCTGTGAAGCGTGCTGCGTGCTGAAGGTGTCGCCGAGTGAGTTGTTGGAGCGGCGCGCATGAGGAGCGACCTTGGAGCCCGTTGGGTCCCAGCTCTATTAGCGCTCGAGACCACCGGTTTCAGCGGCGTTTTTCGGGCCGTGGAGCGCGCGATCGGCTGCGGCAGTTTGGCCACGAGGCCCACGAATCCTTCTCGCCGCGCGCGAACGCCGGCGCCCTGCGCAGGAACATGCTTCAGCAACAGGGATGGGCGTCAGTCGAGGTTCAACTTCTTCATCAGCGTGATGAACCGCGGCTCGGAACGCAACGAATCGAACATGGAGTGCCGTCCGAGCCACGCCATCATCTGCGAATCGGCAGTGAGCGCCCGGCTCCAGATTGTCGAGCGCACGCGCGTGATCGCCGAGCCCGAGACACGAGCGCCAGATTGAACGGCAGCACCTGACCACCTTTCGACATCTTCTTGAGCGCATCGAGCTTCCATCTCGCCGCGCCGGTCGCCAGCCGCACCGTAGGCGTACGCGAGATAGGCCGTCACAAAGGGCGGTGCGCCCATCGTCGTCGCCTTCTCTCGGAACGGGATGGCCTCGCGGAAATTGCCGGCTTCGAGATCGGTCCACCCTTGCGTCATCACAGGGGAAAAAATGTAGGATAGAGCTCGCCCGCTTTCCGCGCTGGAGCGCGATCAGTCCGCGCGCAGCGCCATGACCGGATCGACGCGCGCAGCGCGCCATGCGGGAACGAGCGCCGCGAATATCGCCACGAGCAGGAGGGCGAGCGCGATGACGATCGCCGTCGCGGGATCACTCGGCTTCACCCCATAGAGCAGAGAGGCGACAAGCCGTCCCGCGACGAGCGCGAGGCCAACGCCACACAAAATTCCGAGCGCAACGATCCGCACGCCCTCGCCGATGACCTGCCGGACCACGTCGCCGAACCTGGCGCCAAGTGCGATGCGCACACCGAATTCGTGCGTGCGCTGCTGGACGGTGTAGGACGTCGTGCTATAGATGCCCACGATGGCCACCAAGAGCGCGAGCAGGCCGAAGCTGGAGAACAGGGTTGCCCCCAGCCGCCATGGACGGTACTGCGGCGCGAGATAATCGCTCAGACGCACGATGGACGGAATGCCGGCGGGAAATTCCTGCCGCAGAAGCGAGCGAGTAGCGCTGAGCACCGACGCCAAGTGTTCGGGGTCTGCGTTGATGGCGATGAAGTTGGCGGACCAGCCTTTGGCGATCGGCGGCAGGTGGTCGACCGGCAGGAAGTACATTGGTTGCGGCTCCTCGATGATTGCGCGCTCGCGTGCGTTCTCAACGACCGCGATCACGCGGTAGCACGGTGTCGCACGGGCGCCGAAGTAGACGCACTGCCCGACGGGGTCGCGGCCTGGCCACGCGCGCCGAGCCATCTCCTGATTGACCACCATGCTGTACGCAGCCTCAGCACCGGCGGAAAAGTCCCGCCCGCGTAGCACGCGTATGCCGGCCGCGTCGAAGTAGCCGCGCGAGACACCGAAGAAGGTCGGTGAAAAGCCGGGCCGCGAAGAATCCGCGTCCGTGTAAAACGGGTCGAGCCAACTGATGCTGTAGATCGGGCGCGAGGTGGCGAGGGCGACATGTGCCACGCCCGGTATTGCACGCACACGCTCCGCGACCAAGCCGAGCCGCGCGGCAAAGCCCAGCTCCTTCAATTTCGAGTGGTCATCGAAGTCGACGCTGGCGGTCACGAATCGCGACGCATCATAACCGAGATCGAGATGTCGCACGTTCGACAGGCTCCGCACGAAGAGCGCGGCCCCGATCAGCAGCACGACCGAGAGCGCCGCCTGAGCTGCCACGAGTGCCGCGCGAAGACGCGAGCGCGCGGTGCCCGCGCCTGTACTGCCCGACTTGAGCGCGTGGGTCACGTTGGCGGAGGCCGACTGCAGCGCCGGAACGAATCCAGCGAGCACGCCTGACATAATGGCAACGAGGAGTGCGAACGCGCCGACGCGCCAGTCCACCGCGGACGTCGCCCAGTGCACGTCGGGCAGTAGCAGCCGCCGCAGCATGCTTCCGCCGACGTACGCGACCAAGAGCGCCGCCGCCGCCGCGGCGAGTGCGAGCACCGCGCTCTCGGTGAGCAACAGCCGAGCGAGCCGTGCGCGCGTGATGCCCAGTGCGAGGCGCACCGCGATCTCGCGGCGCCGGCGCACCGCGCGCGCAAGCAGCAGGTTGACCACGTTCGCGCACGCGATGAGCAGCACGACGATTGTGACGCCGGCGAGTCGAATCGCGATCTGGACCTCCTGGCCTTTCTTGCCCGGTCCGTTCGCCCGAATGATCGACCCAAAGCGGGCCACGGCGCCGGTATCGGACACGAAACCGAAATCCGGGTGACGCAACGCGGCCGTGATGCGCTGCTCGAGTTGGGTGTCGTTCGCGCCGGCTCGCGGACGGAGCAGCACCTGGAACGCGTTGACGTTGGGACTCTTCCACCACGGCATGCCGACGCTACGGCTTTCCGCTTCGAACGCGAGCGGAATCCACACATCAGCCGCATCCATCTCGACGCCAGTGAACGGGTCGCACATCACTCCGACGATCGTAAACTTGTTCGGGCCAAGCGCGATCGTCTTGCCGAGGACGCCATCATCACCGCCGAACGTGCGCTGCCAGTAGCGGTGGCTGATGACTGCGACTCGTCTCGGCGCATCGAGGCGTTCCTCGTCGGGCGCGAACAGTCGCCCGATCTCGACGCGCGCGCCGGTAAGCGTGAAGAAGTCACTGTTCGCGCGCGAGACTTGCGCTTTTTCGCTGCTCTCGCCCGGCCCGACCTTGATTGCGTTCGGGCCGGAGTAGATGGTCGTCGCGACATCGCGACCGACGGCGGAACGAACGGCATCGTACTGCGCGTACGAGAACCCCGGCCAGAACTGCGCGCCATCGCTGAAGTGGTGCATGACCCAGAGACGTCGCACACC
>DASVYG010000025.1:0-9550 GCA_036392315.1 Gemmatimonadaceae bacterium | reverse complement strand
AAGTGCGGCGAACGCAGACTCATTGGTCGGCGAACCCGCCGCCGACCATGGCATCACGGGCGCGAACGTCTCCAGCCCGAGTATCTCGACACGGCTGCCGGCAAGCGACACGACTTGGCGCGCGGTGGATCGCACGACGGCGTGGAGCGCCGAGCGCTGTCGCGACGTGTCGTGGATGATCGTCACGCCCGACAAGATCGTCGCCGTACCCAGCCCCGCGGACAGAATCCACAGGCGATTGTTCCAGAGGCCGAAGCCGCGTTTGGGCTCGAGATCGTTCGACACGCGTAATTCTACGCCCGTGCACGGGCCTTTGCGTCAGAATTTGATAAGAAGGAGCAGGGGTGCCATTATTGCCGCCCATGTGGTTCTTCACTCTCCCGACCTCCCACCGACGCGCGCTCCTCGCCGCGATGCTCGGCTGGATGTTCGACGCGATGGATTTTCTCATCTACGTCCTCGCGATCGGACGACTCAAAGCGTACTTCGGCTTCGGCGACGCGACGGCCGGGTTGCTCGGCACGTTCACGTTGATCAGCGCCGCCGTCGGGGGATTGGCGTTCGGGGTGATTGCCGACCGCATCGGTCGTGTTCGAACGCTCAACATTACGATCGCGATATTCTCCATCTGCTCGTTGGGAGCGGCCACGGCGCAGAGCGTCGTCCAACTCGCGATGTGGCGCGCGGTGCTCGGCTTGGGAATGGGGGGCGAATGGGCTTCGGGCGGCGTGCTCGTGGCCGAGACGCTTCCAGCCGAGCTTCGGAACAAGGCGACGGCGCTAATGCAATCGATGTGGGCCATTGGCGCAATTCTCGCCGCCGCCCTCGCCGGTCTGGTCCTCGACGTACTGCCGCTCGGCAACAACGCGTGGCGATGGTTGTTCGCCATCGGCGGGCTGCCGGCCTTGTTGACATTGTGGGTGCAGCACGGCGTCGCCGAGCCTGAGGTTTGGCGAGCAGCCAGGGAATCCTCGGAGCCGCGGATCAATCCATATCGCGTGTTGTTCGGCGACGCGTTGCGCGGGCGCACGATCCTCGCCTGCACGATGGCGGCGCTGCTGCAATTCGCCTATTGGGGATTGTTTTTCTGGCTGCCCAACCTGCTCGCGACGCCGATCGAGAAAGGCGGCGCCGGCATGAGCGTCGTCAAGTCAGTCGGCTGGCTCATCCCGATGCAGGCGGGCGCGTTCATCGGATATCTCTCGTTCGGACCGCTGGCAGACAGGTTCGGCCGTCGCCGAATGTTCGCCTTCTTCCTCGTCGCTGCCGCGCTGCTCGTTCCTATATATGGTCACATGGTGCGGAGTCCGGTGGTGTTGCTCGCGCTCAGTCCGGTGCTCGGATTGGTCGGACACGCCTACTGGAGCGCGATCGCGCCCTTCCTGTCCGAGCTGTTCCCGACGTCGGTCCGCGCCAGCGGCCAAGGACTCGGCTACAACTCCGGACGCCTGCTCGGAGCGCTCGCGCCGTACGTGATCGGTACGCTCGCCGCGGTGCCTGCCATCGGGATCGTTTCGGCGCTCGTGGTGACGTCGGCGTTCTACGTGGCGGCGGCCGCGGTGATGTTCGCGTTTCCCGATACGAGCCGAATGCCACTCGCGCAGTGAAGCCATCCGCACCGATGCGCGCGCCGCTGTTCGATGCTCCGGAATTCCGAGTTCTTCGGACGCTCGATCGTCCTCGGAAGATTCAGGATTTCCTCAATCGTATTCCCACCAACAAGGAGCGCGGAAGGGAGACCTGCACGTCACCATTGGTGACGCTGCGCCGGAACAAGGCGCACTGCATGGAGGGCGCGCTGCTCGCCGCACTCGCGCTCTGGATGCACGGACATCGCCCGCTCATACTCGACTTGAAGACGACAACCGCCGACGTGGACCATCTCGTGGCGCTGTTCCGAGTCGACGGCTACTGGGGCGGGATCACCAAGACGAATCACGCGGTGCTGCGCTACCGCGAGCCCATTTATCGAGACGTCAGAGAGCTCGCGGCGTCGTACTTCCATGAGTACTTCATGAACGACGGCGTCAAGACGCTGCGCCGTTACTCGGAGCCGTTCGACCTCCGCAAATGGAAAGGAAACTGGGCGACCGCGGAGGACGACCTGTGGGACTTGGAAAGGGCAATCGATCGGTCGCCGCATCGCGAATTGATCTCGCGAAAGCAGATCGCCGGCTTGCGCAAGGCCGACAGGATCGAGATCGAGGCCGGCAAGCTGACCGAGTGGTGAGCGACTCGATCTGTCTCAGCGGCGCTCGGTGGGAATGATCTCGAATTGCCGTCGCGCACCTGAGCGGAACACCACGAGCTCGATCGGCGTCCCGATGGTGTTCTCCGTGAGCCGCCGATGGAGATCGTCGACCGTCGTGACGGGAACGCCGCCGACGCTCACGATGAGGTCTCGCGGTACGACGCCGGATCGCGCGGCCGGGCTCGACTCCTCGACATTCGTCACGAGCACCGCGCCCGGCGCCGCGAGATGATACCGATCCGCTTGGCGCCGCGTGAGTCGAATCGTCTGCCCGGCGATGCCGATGTAGGCGCGTCGCACGCGTCCGTCGCGCATCAGACGTGACGCCACGAACTCCGCCGTCCGCGACGGAATCGCGAAGCAAATACCCTGCGCTCCCGCGATGATCGCCGTGTTCACGCCAACGACGTCGCCGCGCGACGACACGAGCGGACCGCCGGAATTCCCAGGATTGAGTGCGGCGTCGGTTTGCACGACGTCTTCGATCAGACGGCCAGAGTCGGAGCGCATCGTTCGACCGAGCGCGCTGACCACACCCGCGGTCACCGTGGCTTGAAACCCGAGCGGATTCCCGATCGCGACCACGAGTTGGCCCGGCCGCAGCGCCGCCGAATCGCCGAGCGTCGCGAACGCCGGCGCCGACTGATCGACCTTGAGCACCGCGAGATCCGTGTCGGGGTCGTCGCCCACGAGGTGCGCGACATGAATCGCCCCATCGCTCGACGTCGCCCGGATTCCCTCCGCGCCGTGGACGACGTGGCTGTTCGTGAGCAGGAAGCCGTCTGGCGTAAAGAAGAAGCCCGAGCCCGTCCCCACCGAGACGCCGCGCTGGCGTCCGCGAGCGCGCATGGTGCGCACCTCGAGATGGACGACGGCCGGTCCAACCCGTTCAGCCGCGCCGACCACCGCTTGAGAATATGCATCCAACAACGCGCCGTCATCGTGCGACCGCGCGGGATTTGTCAGAGAATTGATATCGCCGTTCAGGCCGTCCGTCGAAACAACATTCAACATCCCCACTCCTCGAGTCGCCTAAGGCAATGCTACTCGCGGTGGGAAGGCCTGTGTCCTACCGTCGCGACGGTGATACGGTTCAGTTCGACGGATGCAATGTCAGCTTTTGCACGCGCCAATTCAACAGCTCGGCCACATAGAGCTCGTTCTCCGACGGGCATGCGATCTCGTGAATCCAACCGAACTGCTTGAGCCCTTTGCCGGCCTCGCCGAGCACGCCCAGGACTTTGCCGTCGAGTGAGAGTTTGTAGATGCGACCCGGAACGGCATCGGCGCTATACAGAACCTGACGTGGGCCGGGCGTGATGCAGATGGCCCACGGCGCGCCCGACACGGCGAGCGGATTCGATTCCGCGGTCGGCATTGCGCCGAGCATCACGTCGGGTGTCTTGTTGAACGGGACGTCGATCGTGAATTGGCGGAGAAACGTTCCTTCCGAATCGAATACCTGAATGCGTCGATTCGTGCGATCGGCGACGTAGATGTTGCCGTTGGCGTCGTTGGCGATCGAGTGCAGGATGTTGAATTGACTCGGGCCCGTGCCGCGCTCGCCCCACGTCTTCACCCAACGCCCGTTCTTGTCGACCTTGACCACGCGTGAATTGTTATAGCCGTCGGCGATGAAGACGTTGCCCGCTTTGTCCCACGCGACGTCGGTCGGACGATTGAACGAACCCCAACCTGGACGAGACTGTGTTCCAGGCGCCGGCGTCGCCGGCGGAGCCTCCACCGCCTCGGCACGACGACCGAGCACCATCAGCACGTGGCCGGCCGGGTTGAACTTCATGACCATGTTCGTGCCCTCGTCGATCGCCCACAGATTTCCGTCCGCGTCGATGCGCACCGTGTGCGCAAACGCGAATCCGTAGAGATCTTTGCCGATCTCTCGCACGAACGACCCGTCGGGGCCGAATTCAAAGAGCTGGGAGGCGACAGCACCGTGCACGGTGCTACGACTGCCCGTCCGACTGAAGACGTATAAATGCTTTCGGGCATCGACGGCGACGCCGGCGACCTCGCCGAAATTCATGCCCGCCGGCAGCTTGAGAAAATCGACGCTTGCGTCGAAGCGAATCTCGGGAACCGCGGACGCTGGTTGCTGCGCCATAGCCGTCGTGGCGCTCATGGCAATCGCCGCGACGCAGGCTGTCGAGTGTCTCATGCTCCGGCTCAGTGCGACGTCGAGACCTGCGTCGCCAGCACGGCGCGGAACACCGCCACCGCTTTCGTCATCTCCGGCATCGTACCGACCGACACGCGCGCGTAGGTCGGCAGCGACGGAAAGGAGCGTCCGATCGCCACGTTGTGCTTCACGCATTCGAGCTTGAACGCCTTGGCATTGCGACGAATGTCGACCATCATGAAATTCGCCTCGGACGCGTGCACGGTGTAGCCGGCTTTCTCGAAGAACTGCCGTGTGAACGCGCGCGCTTGTCGGTTTCGATGCACCTCGTCGGCGACGTGCGCCGTATCGCCAACCGTCGTCATCGCGCCAACGAGCGCGAGCTGATTCACGTTCGAGCCCAAGAGCCACGGCGTCATTTTCTTGAGCGTGTCGCGTTGCCCGACCGCGTAGCCGGCGCGCAGCCCGGCCATGCCGAACACTTTGGAGAACGTCCGCGTCACGACGACCCGCGGGTTCGCCAACGCCAGCGGAATCGACGTGTGATACGCCGGGTCGGCCACGTACTCGTGGTACGCCTCGTCGATGAGAATCATCGTTTCCGGGGACGCGCGCATCACGCGCTCGACGTACGACTCGACGTCGGACTTGCCGTGCACCGTGGACGTGGGATTGTTGGGATTGCAGAAGTACACGAGCCCGGCGCCGCGCGCGGCGTCGCTCATGGCGTCGAGATCGAGTGAAAGCCTCGCGTCGACTTTTGGCGCGTTCACCGGGTGGCTCAAGAACTTCGCGAAATTCGCCGGCGCCTCGAACGTCGGCTCCGGCGCAACCAACGCGCGCGTGGGAGATGTGAAGGCGTACACCGCCGCCCGCAGCAGTTCGCCCGACCCGCAACCGAGAATGAAATTCTCAGCTTTGAGCCCGTGCACGTTGGCCAACGTTTGTTTGAGATCGTCCTCACCCTTCACCGGGTATCGATTCGAGTCATTGAGATGCTGCGTGATCGCGGCGAGCGCATGTGCGCCGGGCCCATTCGGATTCTCATTGCTGTCGATGCGAACCATACCCGGACGCGAAGCCAACAGACGTTCGGCGCGTGGCTCGGCGGCGCTCAATGCCGGCTCTTGCGTCCCTTGCTGCGCAAACAGATCCTCGTGACCTCGCCATGCCACGAGCGGCGCGCTGAGGAGACCGGTAGCGCCGGCGCCGAGTGTGGCACCGACTGTCGCGACGAACGAGCGGCGTGAGACGGGCATGACGTGCTCGTGGTTTGAGGGCGCGTCGATTATAGCCTGCAGCGTGTTGGTTGGGAATGATTCGCCATGACCGGTGTCGTGGCAGCTCACCGATCGCCCAGGCCTTACGCTATCATTTGAGAATGACCGATTCGATCCGCGCATTCGTCGCCGACATCGAGACGCCAATCGGCACCATGGTCGCCACGGCGAGCGAGACCCATCTCTTGCTCTTGGAGTTTTCGCATCGTCGCATGCTGAACGCGCAGCTCGACCGCGTTCGCCGCGCCCTCCACTGCGAGTTCGAGCGCGGCGAATCGCCCGTCTTCGGCATCGTTCGCGATCAGCTCGCCGAGTATTTTCGCGGCGAACGACGCGACTTCGAGATTCCCATGGACGTCCCGGGAACTCCATTTCAAACGCGGGTCTGGTCCGAGCTCCGCCGAATTCCGTCTGGAACCACCACGACGTACGCGCGCCTCGCCGAGGCGATCGGTCAGCCGACGGCCGTCCGCGCGGTGGCCCATGCCAACGGCGACAATCGAATCGCAATCGTAATTCCCTGCCACCGCGTGATTGGCTCCGACGGACAGCTCGTCGGTTACGGCGGCGGCCTCTGGCGAAAGAAGCGACTCTTAGACCTCGAGGGCCGCGCGGTGACGCTGCCGTTGTTCGAGACCTGAGCCGGAGGCTCAGAGCTCGGCAGGTCTCGCCAGCCAAGCGGGCCACTTGACAGGCGGTTGAGGTGCTGTATCGTTCATACCATGAACAATCCGGCGGAGCTTGATCTTCCAGTAGAAACGGCAGCGATCGGCGATGGTCAGGGCGGAATGCTCGGACTACTCGGCGTCGCACAGGTTCTACAGAATCGGCTCGAGGCCGCGTTGGAGTCAGTCGGTCTTTCCGTGCCGAAGTACTTCGCGCTCCAGCGGTTGGTCGAAGCCGGCGAGCCGGTCTCGCTCAGCTCGCTCGCCCTGCGGCAACGGTGTGTCCGGTCGAACATCACTCAACTCGTTGATCGCCTCGAGGCAGACGGATTGGTAAAGCGCGTCGACGACCCGGCCGACCGGCGTGCAGTGCTGGCGACCGTCACAAGCGCCGGGGTCGAACGCTTCAGCGCCGCAACGGCCGCGATCGCCAAAGTTCAAACAGAGCTCGCTTCACGCATTGCACCGGAAGACCGCGAGTCGTTCCTCCGCGTTCTCTCGGCGATTCGAACTCCCTGATTTTTTTTCACTTGCTGATTCATAACTGCACTATCGATGCGATCTACAATACACGCGGTGAACAGGGCTGACGCCAGGCTCGACGGGGACGCGAACGGAGACACACACGAACCGTCGATCCGAGAAGCCTCTATTCGACGTATTGGTAGAGCCGACGCTCTCATGAAGCACGACCACCGACGCCACCACGTCGAAGGAGATTCGAAGATGACGCGCAACCGATCCAACGCCATGGCCTCATACGTTCCGTCCGCGCTTCGACCCGCGACGTTGCGCGCCGGACTGACGCTCGCGGTCATCGCCGCGATCGCCGCCTTCGCGGTTCGCGTCCAGGCGGAAGAGGTGTCGACTCACGCGTCGGCCGCCGTGAGCACACCCGATCTCCGCCTCGCGACTGGGTTGACCACGGCGACCCGACCGTAGTTGGGCAGCAAGGAGCCGCCACATCGGCGACCCCACCCCCGATCCGCACGATTCAGTCAATGACCATGTCCGGCGTTCAACGTTTCCTAACGCGCATTGCGGTGACCACCGCCGCGGCGCTCTTCATAGCAGGGCCCCTTCCCGCGCAGCCCGCGACGACTGCGACGACTGCGACGACTGCAACGCCGCATTCCTTCGCCCCCGTACCGTTCGCGGTGGGTGAAGAGCTCGTGTTTCACGCCAAGTTCGGCGTGCTTCCCGCCGGTACGGCGCGGATGCGCGTGGAAGGAATCGACAGCATTCGTGGCCGCGCCGCGTATCACGTCGTCTTCGCGATCGACGGAGGCATTCCCTTCTTCCGCGTGCACGACCGGTACGAGAGCTGGATCGACGTCGAGACATTGTCGTCGTTACGCCACGTACAGCAAATCTCCGAAGGACACTACAAGCGCAATACGACGTACGAAATCTTCCCCGAGCGCGCTGAATTCCAGAAAGACAGCGAGCCTGTACAAGCGAGCGTCGCCAATCCACTCGACGACGGTTCGTTCATTTATGCCGTCCGTGCAGCCGGCATCCGCGTCGGCGAGACGCGACGAGACGATCGCTACTTCCGCCCCGACCTCAACCCGGTCATTCTCACCGGACTGCGCGAGGACACCGTGACCGTGGGCGCTGGAACATTCGTGACGACGGTCGTTCGTCCCACGATCAAGACCGGTGGCATCTTCGCGGAGAACGGCGAAGCGCAAGTGTGGTTCAGCAACGACGAGCGGCGATTGCCCGTGCAGCTCAAGACCAGATTCGCCAAGTTCTCTCTGACGTTGTCGCTCACCTCGGCAACCGGCAGCGAGTTCGCGATGAAGTGAGCGCTGCGCGCATCGACAACGATCCGCGAACCGCTTGACTGAGGCATCGGCTACCGATACGGTTGACCCGATGCCCGACCCGATCAAGGCGCGACGAGCAGCCGCAACGACGCCCGAGCCCGCGCGTTGGTTGTTGCTGATTCATCAGCTTCCGCCAAAACCCGATTACCTGCGCGTCAAGGTTCGACGACGCCTCCGTCGGCTCGGCGCCGTGGCGCTCAAGCACACGGTCTACCTTCTTCCGAATACCGAGGAAGCGCTAGAAGACTTGCAGTGGCTGAGGCAAGAGATCCAGACCGACGGCGGCACGGCCGTGATTGCCGCGGTCCACTTCGTCGAAGGCATCGCCGACGAAGAGATCGCCGCCATGCTTTTCGCCGAGCGCACATCGGAGCAGGCGACGCGGAGCGGTGAGGCGCCCGACCAAGTCGCTCCCGGCAGAACGTGGGTGACGCGCGAGGGCGTTCACGTCGACCGCATCGCCAGCGCGTGGCTCATTCGCCGATTCATCGATTCCGAGGCGCGTTTCAAGTTCGTTCCGAGCCGTGGATACGTGCCACGCAAGGGCGAGCTTCGTTTCGACATGGCGGACGCGGAGTACACTCACGTGGGCGACGACTGCACGTTTCAGACGCTGGCACGTCGCTTCGGACTCACGTCGCGGGCGCTGCGCACGATCGGGGAGATCGTGCATGACATCGACTGCAAGGACGAATTGTTCGGACGGCCGGAGACGGCAGGCGTCGAGAGCCTGATTCGTGGCTTGGTTCGCTCATCCGACGACGACAATGCTCGCATCGAGCGAGGCGCCGCCATTCTCGACGACTTACACGCGAACTTTGCGCGTGATTGACCGCGGGCAACGCGCCTGAGCGATCAACTCGCGAAGTCGAATGTGGTGCCGATATTTGCAGCGACCGCACGTTCGTAAACCAACGCGGCCGCGGCAACATCTTCGAGAGCGGTGCCCGTGCTGTCGAACACGACCGTCTCGTGATTGGCGCGCGTCCATCGGCTCGTACCAGCGACGACCTCGGCGAGCTCCGCCCGAACGTCCGTCGGTCGCATGACGCCGGCGTCGATCGCATGATGTAGATCACCGATCGCGGCGCACTGCGACAAGACGTCGACCACGACGGCTGCCCGCGACATGAGCTCCACGTCGATCTCCTGCTTGTGCTCCGAATCCGCGCCCACCGCAGCAATGAAGGCGCCGTCGGCGACATCCCCGAGACGAAGAATGGGCCGAGTCGCCGGGGTACACGTGACGATGATATCGCTTCGCTTCGATCCATCAGCGACGGTCGGCACGGGAGTCACATCCGCGCGCAACTTCTCCATCATCTCGGCGGCAAAGACACCGGCGCGCGCCGCGTCGACGTCGTGCACGAAAACCTGTCGGATGT
>DASVYG010000024.1:0-8703 GCA_036392315.1 Gemmatimonadaceae bacterium | reverse complement strand
CCGACGATCAGGACCCGCGCCTCCTGCAGCGGCGTTCCACCGGAGGCCGCGGTCACCGTGCCTTGGAGCGTGCCCTGTGCCGCGGAAACAGCAGCGCTAATCGCCAAGAGCGCGGCGGACATCGCGCCTATGGCGGAACTTCGTGGCCTCATGACTTTCATCGTACATGCCTCCCTACTTGGTGGGGACTCGGGGCGAAGTGCCACGTCGATGCACTACGTGCCGCCAGGTGCGCAGCGAAAGGAGCTGGGAGTAGGACGGGATAAAAAATACATCAGCGGGTGGCCCGCCGATTCAAGCCATTAAACCGCGCGATGGATAGGAACGGTCACGTCCAATCCGCGAGGAAAAGGCAAGGGAACGTTGCGCAGTGTAAGGGGCCCGTCAAGGAGAGTCCTCGATCCGACGCTCGCGCTTCTTCTCCGCCCGCCGTTTCTTGTCCGACAACCGCCGTTCCTTCGCGGCGCGCGTGGGCTTGGTCGGACGGCGCTTCTTTGGGATCACCAATGCATGACGGACCAGCGCCGCAAGGCGCTCCTCGGCGGCCAACCGATTCTGCCGTTGGCTCCGATGGTCGCTCGCCACCACGCGAACCTTGCCATCCGAATCCAGTCGGGGCCCCAGCTTGAGACGCAGCCGGTCGCGCTGCGCGTCGTCGATCGCCGCGGATCCGCCCAGGTCCCACAGCAGTTCGATCCGCGTGGAGGAGGTGTTGACATGCTGGCCTCCCGGCCCGCTCGAGCGACTTGCACGGTACGACAGTTCGCTGCGGGGAATCGCCAGGTGTGGCGTCACGTTCAAATACGTCGACTCATCCATGTGGCAAACCAGGGTTGAGGGTCGAGGGTCGAGGGTCGAGGGTTGAGCGGGGGTTGGTGGCGCGCGTTGCGCGCCACTTGTGTATCCACCTTACAGGCCATGAAACCAAAAAATGCAGTCGAGCGGCGCGGAGCGCCGCGCACCTTCCCTCCACCCTCAACCCTCAACCCTCACCCCTGAACCTTCAACCCCGCGAATCGGACGCTACTGTAACGCGGGGAGGCCGGAATCGTCCAGATTGGTATAGCAGATTGCACGCTTTTCGGCGTCCGCCGCCTGTCGCAGTTTGCAAGGCGGACCCCCCGCCTGCCTCCACCGCGAAGCGCGAACCAGATCTGCCGCTAACCCGAGCTCGTGCGCCTCAACTACCGTCCGTCCGATCCCGCGTTCAAGGCCATTCTGGATCCCCGACAGCTACTTCGTTGGGTGTTCATAGGACGCCTGTGCTTGGCGAGCGCGATCTTCGTTGCCGCCATCTTCAATTGGACCGATGCCTACGCGACGAAGACGCTGATCGCGTCCCTCGCATTCGCGCTGTCCGCGCTGATGACCGTAGTCTCGGCGGGCTACGTGGAAATATACCGGCGACCGATCGGGACGACCTTCCTCTATTTGCAGGCGGTCTTCGATCTGCTGCTGGTCACGGCCGTCGTGCATCTGACCAATGGAAGCGCGTCTCCGTTCGCCGCGCTCTACATCCTGGTCATCGCCACCGCGTCGCTGCTCGTGCCGACTGGCGGCGGACTGCTCGTCGCCGCGCTCGCGATCGTGCTGTACTTCGCCGACGTCGTCCTTCTCCTTCGCTCGCCCATCTCCGCACCGGGAGTCTGGGTTCAGCTCTGTGTAATCGCGGTGGTTTCGCTGGGTATTCGCTATCTGAGCGCGGAACTTCGGCAAAGTCGCGAAGGGAAGGACCAACTCGTCGCCGCGCTCGAGCAAACGCGGTTGCACGCCGAGGACATCCTCCGGAACATCCGTAGCGGGGTCGTGACGGTCGACGTCCATGGTCGGTTGCTCTACGCCAATCCCATGGCGGAGCACTTGCTCGGCGTCGACCTCATCGACCACATGGGCGAGCCGATTCTCGAGCGCATCGCGTCGGCCGCGCCCGAGCTGGCGGGCGCCGTTCGCAATGCCGCAGAGTCGAAGATCAGGACCACGCGCGGCGAGAGCACCGTGTCGACCAACGACCGTCGATTCCCGATCGGCGTCACCACGACCTACACCGAGCACGACGACGGCGAACAGGATCGTACGGCGACCGCGATCTTCCAGGACATTTCCGACGCCAAACGCTTGGACGTCCTTCGCCTTCGCGCCGAGCGCTTGGAGGGCATCGCCGAACTCAGCGCGTCGCTGGCGCACGAGATCAAGAATCCACTCGCGTCCATTCGCAGTGCCGTCGAGCAGATCTCTCGCATGCCGGCTGTGTCCCCGGACCAGCAGACATTGAGCGTCCTCGTGATGCGCGAGTCTGATCGGCTCTCGCGATTGTTGTCCGAGTTTCTCGACTTCGCCCGTGTGCGCGTGGCGCGCACCACGCCGGTCGATCTGTCGACGATCGCGCGCGGCGCCGCCGGACTGGCTGCGGCGCATCCCGATCGCGACGCGAGTGTGCGTGTGACGTGCGTCGTGCCCGAAGATGATCCCGTCAACATCGAGGGCGACGAGGATCTGCTGCATCGCGCCGTGTTCAACTTGGCGCTCAACGCATTGCAGGCGTCGCCGCCGCAAAGCGAAGTCTGCATTGAAGTATCGCGCGGGAGTCTCGACATGGTGCCCGCCGGCGCGCTGTTCGACGCCAACGCCGTGTCGCTGCGCGTGAGTGATTCGGGCCCGGGCATCCCACCGGAGATTCGGGACCGCATGTTCGATCCGTTCTTCACGACAAAACCCAACGGCAGTGGTCTGGGGCTCGCCGTCGTCCATCGGGCAATCGAGGCGCATCGCGGTCTCGTGCTCGTCGACAGCGGCGCGCGCGGGACTCGGTTCACCGTCATTCTGCCGTCATCGCAGGGACCAACCAGGAGTGTCTCGTGATCGCACCAAATACTTTGCCGAGCGTGCTCGTCGTCGATGACGAAAGCGGCATTCTCGACTCGCTCAACATTCTGCTGCGCAACGAAGGGTTCGCGCCGCATCTCGCGCACGGCGGCAAAGCCGGATTGGAACGCATTGCGGAGATGAGCCCGGACATCGTGCTCACCGACATCCGCATGCCCAACGTGAGCGGCGTTGAGATTCTCGCCGCGGCGCGGCAGAGCGATCCCGACGTGCCGGTGATTCTCATGACGGCGCAGGCGACACTCCAATCGGCCATGCAGGCCGTGAACGAGGGCGCCTTCTATTATATCCAGAAGCCGTTCCGCAATGACGAGCTGATCGCCATTCTGCGGCGCGCGGCCGAGCACCGGAACTTGCGCGCCGAGAACAAGTCGCTCAAGCAGGCGATTCAGCGCCACGAGCGCACGGGCGTCGCGCGGCCGGTCGGCACGAGCAAGGCCTGGCTCGAGATTCTCCGTCTCGTCGAGACTGTGGCGCCGACCGATTCGACCGTCTTGATCCAAGGCGAATCGGGAACGGGAAAAGAGATCATCGCGCGCTACATTCACGACCTCTCGACACGAACCGAAGGGCCGTTTCTCTCCATCAACTGCGGCGCGCTGCCGGAAAGTCTGCTCGAGAGTGAGCTATTCGGTCACGTGAAGGGTTCGTTCACCGGCGCGCATCGCGACAAGATCGGGCTCTTCGGAGCCTCTACAAAAGGAACATTCTTCCTCGACGAGATCGGCGAGACCACTCCGGCCACGCAGGTCAAGCTGCTCCGGGCGCTGCAACATCGCGAAGTGATTCCGGTCGGCTCGACCGACGCCGTTCCCGTCGACACGCGCGTTCTGGCCGCGACCAACCGCGACCTGGACGAGGAGATCCGCGCCGGCAATTTCCGCAGCGATCTGTACTACCGGCTCAACGTCATCTCGTTGCATTTGCCGCCGCTGCGGCAACGGCGCGACGACATCCCGCTCCTCGCCGAGCATTTTCTGCATCGGATTGGGACGGGGCGCAATGAAGAGCCGAAGCGATTGACCGACGCGGCGCGCACCGCGTTGTACGAGTACAACTGGCCGGGTAACGTGCGTGAGCTGGAAAACGCTCTCGAGCGTTCGATCATTCTCACGCCGGGCGACGAGATCGACGTCGATGCGCTCCCCGAGCGCGTGACCGAGCGGCGCACGGAGCCGCTCGTCTCGACGCGTACGCCGCCCAACCCGACGCTCGAGGCCGTGGAGCGCGCCTACATTATGTGGGTGTTGCAGAGCGAGAGCGGAAACAAATCGCGCGCCGCGGAGGCGCTCGGCATCGACCCGTCGACGCTTTATCGCAAGCTCTCGCGTTACGGAGTCGAGGCGTGACGGTTTTGGCACCAGGACGTTCACGCGATGAGCGCATTGCCGCGCTCCTCGCGGGGCTCGTCATTTTGGGGATCGGGCTTGCGCTCATCGACGCCTTGCCGGTCGGTGTCGCGTTCGACGACGCGATGTACGTCATTCTCGCCAAGGCACTGGCGACCGGGCAGGGCTATCGATGGTTGAACCTGCCCGGCATGCCGCCGGCAACGCACTTCCCGCCGGGCTATCCGGCGTTGCTCGCCGTCATTTGGCGCGTCTTTCCGAGCTTCCCAGCGAACGTGATCGTGTTCAAAGCAATGAATGCGTTGTTGCTGGCGATCGCCGGCGCAACCATGGTCGTGTTCATGCGACGGCGGTTCGGATTTTCCCCGCTCGCCAGCGTCGTGCTGAGCATCGCGGGCTGCGCAGTGATTCCTGCGCTCGTGTTGAGTACGTCGGTCTTGTCGGAGCCGTTCTTTCTGGCGGTCCTCGTTCCCATTTTGCTCGTGGCAGAGAGCGTCGTTGAAGGCGATCGGCCGACGAGGGATCTCATTGCGCTCGGGTTGTTGGCCGGCATCGCGACGCTCATCCGCACGCACGGCATCGCTATCATCGCCGGTATCGCCCTGGCGCTCGTGCTGCGCCCCGGTGTCGGAACGGCGACGCGCGCCGATCGCGCATTCGCGCGCCGATCGCGCCTGCGGGATGCATTCGTGGTCGTCGCGTGCGCCGTGATGGTGATGCTGCCGTGGCAACTTTGGGTGCGCGCGAACCAAGGCTTCGTTCCCGAGCCGATGCGCGGCTTGTATGAATCGTACTCAGCGTGGATGGCGCGCGGCATCAGAAGCGAGGGTGTGTCGGTGCTGTGGCGCACGTCAGTCCGAACGAGCACGGAAATCGCGGGCATGTTCGCGACACTCGCCACGCCCTTCGCGTACAGCTGGGCGCGCCTCGTCGCGCTCGTCGCGCTCGGCGTGTTGCTGGCTGCCGGCCTCAGGAGATCGTGGCGCACGGCGCCGGTGACGACGCTCTTCCTTGCCGTCTACTCAGCGATCGTCATCGTGTGGCCGTTTGGGCCGACGCGATTCGTCTGGGGGATCTGGCCGCTCTTCGTTCTTGTGTTCGTGCTCGGCGCCGTCGAGCTCAAATCGTGGGCACCGCGCCGACCAGCCGCCGAAGCGTCGCGCGCACTACTGCTCGCGTGTTCGTTGTTCGTCGCCGTCGGGTACGCGCGGTACAACGCGCGCGGGTATCGCGAGCACTGGTGGTCGAGGGTCGCGCGCTCGCAATCCGAGATCGTTCGGCCTGTCGTCATGTGGGCGCGCAATCGAACGCAACCGCGGGAAGTCATCGCGTCGACGGTGGAACCCGCGGTGTATCTGTACAGCGGGCGTCTCGCTGTGCCCGTGACCGCGTTCAACGTGCGCGATTACTTCCGGCCGCCAACCGTCGCCGAAACCGAGACCGCGCTTCGTCAGATCCTCGCCGGGTACCGCGTGGATGCCATCGCGATTGGCTCCGTCGGCGACTCCCTTCGTGTGGCGTTGCAGTCGATGGCCTCGCGCAAAATGCCCGAGCTCGTGGTCCGCGACAGTTTTTTGAATGGGATCGTCTTCGCTCCCTCCACATCGCTCCGCGCTTCATCACCGCACCCCGCCCATCAATGACCGCCGGTCCCGTCTCCCGAATGCGGCCCCGCACGCCGATGGACGTCGCGACACTGCGATTGTCGGTTCTCATTCCCGTATACAACGAGCGCGAGACGGTCGACATCATCGTCGACCAAGTCGCGGCTACGCCGATTGCAAAGGAGATCATTTGCGTTGACGACGCGTCCACCGACGGAACCAAGGAGATCCTCGAGTCGCTGCTCGCGCAGGGGCGGATCGATAAGCTCTTCCGTCAGCCGGTGAATCGCGGCAAAGGTGCGGCGATTCGACAGGCGCTGTCGATGAGCACCGGCGACATCGTGATCGTGCAGGACGCCGACCTCGAGTACGATCCCGCGGATTGGCCGACGCTGCTCGAGCCGATTCTCGACGGCCGCGCTGACGCGTGCTTTGGCTCCCGCTTCCTGGGCGGCACGCATCGCGTGTTGTACTACTGGCATTCCGTCGGCAACCATTTGCTGACGCTCTATAGCAACATGCTCACCAATCTCAACCTCACCGACATGGAGACGTGCTACAAGGCCATGCGGGGCGAGCTGGCGCGTTCATTGTTGCCGAAGCTCACCGCCGAGCGTTTTGGATTTGAGCCCGAGATCACAGCGCGCTTGGCCGGAGCCAACGCACGTATATATGAAGTGCCGATCGGCTATTCCGGACGGACCTACGCGGAAGGGAAGAAGATCGGGTGGAAAGACGGCATCGCCGCATTCTGGCACATCACCAAGTTCAACCTGTTTGCATGACGGAACGCGTGGCTCGTTGGCGGCTGCCCGAGCTCGCGATCGCGCTGCTGGCGCTCGCGTCGTCGGGCATTGGAATCCTCAACCGGTTTGCGTACGACGATCGCTACGTCGTTCAGCAGAACACGTTGGTGCATTCGCTGCATGCGTGGTGGCGTGGATTCGCGATGTCGTATTGGGGACAGGAGTGGGGCGGTGACGGGTATCGCCCAATTACGATTCTCGCATTCCGTATCGAGTGGGCCATCGGCCACGGCGCGCCGCAGGTATTCCACGCCACCAACATTCTGTTGTACGTCGTGTCATCGGTGCTCGTCTTCGCGCTGGCGCGGAAAGTCTTGCCGCTGCAGGCCGCGTGGCTCGCCGCGGCATTCTTCGCGGTGCATCCGGTGCACGTGGAGGCCGTCGCGAACATCGTCGGTCAGTCCGAGCTGCTCGTCGCCTGCGCCTTCCTCGGCGCCACGGTCGCGTATCTGAACGATCGTATGCGCGGCGAGCTCCGCCCGCGCACCGCGGTGCTGGTGGCGCTGCTTTATGCGATCGGTTGCTGGTCGAAGGAGCACGCGATCGTCCTGCCGGCCGTTCTCATTGCGGCGGAGCTCACAGTCATTCCCGACCCGACGCCGCTTCGCGAGCGAATCAGACGTCTGCGTCCGTTCTATCTCGGACTCGTGGCCGTCGCGCTCGCGTTCGTCGCTGCTCGTTCGGCCGTGCTCGCCGATCACAGTCTGGGCGGATTCGCGCCCTTCACGCCTTTCAGCACGCTGCACAGCTCCGCGCGCGATCGCGTTCTCACCGCGCTCGGCGTCGTCCCTGATTGGATGCGCCTGTTGCTCTGGCCGGCGCGGCTCTCATCGGACTACGGTCCGCCGGATATCGAGATCGCGCAGGGTCTGAGCATCAGCCAGTTGCCGGGATTTCTGTTGCTGATAGCGATCGTCGCATTTGCGGTCATTCTGCGACGCCGGCAGCGCGTGATCAGTTTCGGCATTTGTTTCGCCGCGTTGACGCTGTTGCCGTCGAGCAACTTCATCTTGCCTGCCGGCATCGTGTTGGCCGAGCGAACCCTGTTCCTGCCGAGTGTCGGCGCGATGTTGGTTGCTGGCGCATTGGCGCCGCTGATCGCAGAGACATTCGGCGAGCGAGCGACGAACGCGCGCACCGCGTCGGTCGCGGGGGCTGCCGTGGTCGCCGTCATCCTCGTTCTCGGTAGCGTGCGTAGCGCGTCACGAACGAAGGTCTGGCACGACAACGACGTGTTGCTTCAGCAGGCAGTGGTGGACGCGCCTTTCTCGTACCACGCGCACTACATGCTCAGCGCATGGGATTTCGAGCGCAAACGTCTGCGCGCTGGGGAGCTCGAGGTCAAGAAGGCGCTCGGCTTGTTCCCGTATGATCCAGCCATGACATTCGGCTTGGCCGAGCAGTACAGCCGAGTCGGAATGTGTCGTCCCGCACTCCCCCTGTACCGCTGGTCGCGGGGCCTCGACCCAGGATCTCCGCCGAACATCCGGTATGCGTCGTGCCTGCTGGAAGTCGGCGACTACGACGCCGCGAGAGCTGAAGCGTTGGAAGTAATTCGCACGGGTGGGGACCTTACGATGCCGCGTCGCGTGATCTTCTTGGCAGATTCAGCCAAGGCCGCGGACGCACGGATCGCTGAAGACCCCAAGCACACACCGGTCTCGGTGTCGAGCGGACATGGCAAACCGCCAGAGTCCATGCAAAAGGCGGCACCGCAAGGGCGGTCCGAGCCGGCGAATCGATGAGGTAAATCGTTGTCAAAGAACGAATTAAGTCAGTGCCACTGTTGGGCCCGCACATTGCTTAGTGTCATGCCGTTCGCCCCGACGGACCTGTTGTATGCCCCGCAACTCTCTTCCTAGGAACGGAAACATGCTCAAAATGCGCAAGGGCTTTACCCTGATCGAACTTCTGATCGTCGTCGTGATCATCGGCATCTTGGCCGCGATCGCGATCCCGAAGTTCGCGAGCACCAAGGACAAGGCGTACTACACCGCGATGAAGTCGGACCTTCGTAACCTCGTGACGGCTGAGGAAGCGTTCTTCGCGGACAGCACGAAG
>DASVYG010000023.1:0-2211 GCA_036392315.1 Gemmatimonadaceae bacterium | reverse complement strand
CCCCGCCGCGCATCCGAGAAGCGAGAGCACGAGGCTCTCCGTGAGAGCCTGCGCAAGAAGCCGCCGGCGGCTGACACCGAGCGCGAGGCGCACCGCGATCTCGCGCTGGCGCCGAAGCGCCCGCGCGAGAAACAGGTTCGCAACGTTCGCGCAGGCGATGAGCAACACGAGCGCCGCGACACCCTCCACCCAGAGCGCGGTGCGCGCCTCGAGCGCCGGACTCGGTCCGGCGCCGATGCGCAGCGAGGAGACGATGGCGGACGGCTTCGCCACCGTCACCGGAGGGATGTCGGGTTCGAGGGCGCGACGAGCATTCCAGCTGTTCACCGCGGCCCTGGTGGCGTCGGCCGAAGCCTGGCCGGCGCTCACACCGGGCTTCGTGCGCACCATGATCTCCATCCAACGCCAATAGTACGCAGCGAAATATGTCTGCGCGTCTCGCTTGTACGGATTCGAGCCCGCGTATGTGGTGATCGGGATGTACACCGCGGGTGGATCGTCGTCGGTCACGCCCGCGAATCCTTCGGGTGCGACGCCGATGATCGTCGCCGAGACGTTGCCGACTTGCAGCGTTTGCCCGAGCACGTCGCGGCCGCCGAGCTCGTTCTTCCAGTACGCGAAGCCGAGCACCGCCACGTCGGCGCCGCGCGGCGTCCGGTCTTCCGCGGCGGTGAAGAAGCGCCCCATGACCGGATTGGCGTCGAAGAAGCTCCAGAACGTCGAGCTGACCATCGCTGCCGAGTGCTCGCGCGACGCGTCGCCCGTGCCCAGGGCCGCCGTCATGTGAGCGAACGCCGCGTACTCCGAGAACGACGACGTTCCGTTCTTCAGGTCCACGTAGCGCGCGTACTCCGAGTTCCAGAAAGTCCGCTCGGTGCCGCGATTGAAATTCCGGAAATACACGCGGTGCACCGACGAGGGATCGCGGAGGTACGCGAACGGCCGGAACATCAGCCGGTCCACGACGCCGAACATCGCGGCGTTCGCCCCGATGCCGAGCGCCAGCGTGACGATCACCGCCGCGGCGAAGCCCGGCGCGCGCGCGATGCCGCGCACGGAGAGACGGACGTTCTGCGCGAGTTCGTCGAACAACGCGCGGGATGATGCGAGCATCGAAGTCACCGGAGTGCGGGTCGTGGGCGGCGGCGGCGGTTCCCCGACATAGACACGCCCACTCTCACGAAGGTTTGAGAGCTGACGGCCCTTTCGCTATTTTGCCGCCACGAGCACGAAGATCACAACATGATGGCTCGATTCGACGTCGTGTGACTCGGAAGCGGCGGATCTGGCGAGCTCGCTGGATGTGAAAGGGCTCGCCCGATTCGGCCGCCTTGAGGGTGGTGCGCTTATGTGCGGATCCGCTCTCGGAGGCCTCAAACGCCGCGGCTGCGTCATGCGAGCGTCAGCGTCACGGCCTCAGCCGGAACAATATGAGCATTTCTGGATCGGCGACGCCTTACTTCATATAGACCCAAGCGGGGGCGTGTCGTCCGAGCAGTCACTTGTGGAAGGAAGCGCGACGTCATGCTAGCGTCATCGGCGCATGATGTCGCGAGCCGATGTGAGCATGTCCGAATCGGTGGCGACTTACCTATATGACACAACAAGAGAAGGATGCCTCGCTCGCACACCAACGATTGGCGCGAGATCCCCGTTGAAGGTGATGGCGAGCCGGCGGGCGGCGAGCGGGTCGATGAGCTGAACCTGCACGCAGCAGCACCGGATCCGACCGCCCCTTGAGCACATGCCATTACCAGCGAAGACGAGACGTTGATACGCACCAAACAGAGCTCGTGCAATCGTAGCGACGGCGACGACGAGCTTGAGGCCAATGCGGAACGCGAATGGGCGACTGCCGAACGCATGCTCGCGAAGCGACCAAACTGTGAGACGAGGCAAACGAGTGATGAGAGGAAGCAACACAGTGCTGAGGCGAAGCGGCTACGCGATGAGATGAAGTGAATACTTGCAGAGAAGACCCAGCAGACACTCGTCGCGCATCGCTCGCCATGATGAGACGACCATGCAGGCCGGGGTCCTCGATCGTGCAGCGAGTGGAGGCGATGCAACTTCGAAAATAGGCGACCCGGCGACGTGCATAGCTCATCGGTCACGTCGCAGAGCGAAGGCGATCGCGAGAAGAGATCGGTGAGCAACGTGAATAGATGATCGTACCAGCCGATCATCTCAGGCGGCGACCCGATACACATC
>DASVYG010000022.1:0-27920 GCA_036392315.1 Gemmatimonadaceae bacterium | reverse complement strand
CGCGCCAGCGCCAGGTCGACGCGCGATGTCGGCGCACGCTGCATGAGCCCCAGCACGGAGGCGACCGACGCCGGTGACACGAGTGAAATGACGGACGATTGGGCGAGCCCCGCCCGCACCGCGTCGCTCACCACGGCGCCGAGCGCCGAGTCGGTGTTGGTGACGGCGAAGTCGGCGATCAGCACCGGCTCGCGCGTCGTGAACTTGCCCGCCGCGAGCAAAGAGCCCACTGGGCCAACGCCGAACGCCCGCAATAACATGAACGCGCCGATGAGAACGATGAACGCGCCGAGCGCGTACACGCCGCCGATCGATGTGCGTCGCCAGGAGACGTGCGGACTTGCTTTCAGGGCAAGCGTCGCCATCGTGCCCTGGGGCGCCGGCGTGCCTCCCGGAGTGAGCGTCGGCGTCGTGGTGAACGCGCGTCGCGTCGCGTGGTGGACGTAAGCGGTGAACAGAATGACCGGCAGGCCCAGCGCCATGACGATGAGCGACCCGGGAAAGACCCAATCGGGCAAGCCGATGCCGACGACAGCCGCCTTGGCGACGATCGCCACCACGACCAACGCGCCCGCCCAGGTCGCCAGCGCCCGGCGCAGCATGCCGGCGCCGCCGAGCAACGCCGGCGGCATCGCGGCGTGGGCATCGCTGCTCGTCACCGATTCGAGAACTCTAACGAGGTCGCCTGCCGTCTGCGGCCGCGCCGCCGCGTCCTTGGCCAAGCAGCGCATCACGAGGTCGGCGAGCGCCGGCGGCGTGTCTATTCGGAGCTGTTCGATCGGCTGCGGGGTCTCGCCCATGTGCGCGGCGAGCAGTCGTTGCGGCGTCTTTTCGACGAACGGAGGACGTCCGGCGAGGAGCTCGTACGCCATGCAGCCGAAAGCGTAGATGTCGGCGCGATGGTCCGTGGCGGGATCAGCGGCGGCCTGTTCCGGCGACATGTACGCGGGGGTGCCGAGCGACGTGCCGACCTGCGTGAGCGTCGCGCCGGGTGCCTGGGTGCGCGACGCGCTGATTGCCTTGGCGATTCCGAAGTCGGTAACCGTCGCCGATCCGCCGGACAAGAGCACGTTGTCCGGCTTGATGTCGCGATGAACCACGCCACGCTCATGCGCGTAGGCGAGCGCGCGGGCCAGATCGCGCAGAATGCTGACCGCCTCGGTGATCGAGAGCGGACCGCGCGCCAAGCGCGCCCGCACCGACTCGCCTTCGACGAACGGCATGGTGTAATACGGCAGCCCGTCCGTCTCGCCGGTCGACAACACCGGCACGATGTGGGGATGCTGCAGCTGCGCGGCGACGAGGATCTCGCGGCGGAAGCGGTCGATGTTGACGCCCGCCGTGAGCTCGGGGGAAAGCACTTTGACGACGACTTTGCGACCGAGCGCGGTCTCCGTGGCGACGAACACGCGCGACATGCCGCCACCGCCGAGCTCGCGCTCGATGGTGTAAGACGTGTCGAGCGTGGATTGGAGTTGGTCGCGGAGGTCCATCGAGCGGCCGGTGAGCTGAGACGAGCAAACTTACGAGGCCGCGCCGCGTGCAGCCAGAGCGCGGCAGGCCTGCTCACCCAGGCCGACGAGCTGGCCTAGTGCGGCGTGATCACTCGCTCCGGGCTTTTCGGAAGACTCGTCGTACCCGCACGCTCAGCGAGCAGCTTGGCCATGAAGCGATTCGCCTCCGAAATGCGCTCCACCTCGATGGCCGTCGACTCGACGGCCAACTCGATTCGGCTGAGACGCTCTTGCAGCCCATCGATCGCGATTGGAGTGCGCCGCTCGTGCTTGATCTCGAGGTAGCGGCGGAAGATCACGAGGGAGCCGAGGACGAGGACGGTCCCGCACAACAATGAGAGCGCCGTCAAGAACACCTCTTCCGACATCGCCGTCTCCGCGAAAAGTGGGCACCGAGCCTGTCTGTCACCACTACGTACGTTGGAAGTGAGCTGAAGTTTCCCCGCCGAGCGGTTCCCGAGCAACACTCGGCCCGTTCGCGGTGGGGCATGTGGCCTACGCGCGCCTTCGAGTGGCGCGTTGCGGGCATACCACACCGTGGCGTCGTGGCCAAGAGGCTTCGTCGAGGCGCGCTAGCGCTCGGATCGGAGCAGCGCGCGAAGCGCCGGCTGGTAGTAGCGACTCGAGATGACCTTGGTCCCGTCGCGGAGCTGCACGACGTACGTCCCCTTGTCGTAGCGCTCGAGCGTCGCGATGGCCCGCACGTTGATGAGCGCCGAACGTCGCACGCGGACGAACCCGTTTCGCTCGGCCAGACGGCGCGCGACGCGATCCATCGTGATGCGCATGACGTACGCTCGGCCGGCGCTGTGTACGCGAACATAGTTGCCGTCGCTCTCGAACCACTCGATGCGTTCCACGTCGAGCAGCGAGAGACGCTCTCCGTCGCGCACCACGAAGCGTTCGGGCGGCGATGGCGCAATCGGCTCGGCGGTCGCGCTGCCTTGCTGCGCCAACAGACCCTCGAGCCGGTCGGCGAGGGATGCTCCGCGCTGCAGCGACAAAAGCGAGGCGGCCCGATCGAGCGCTTCCCTCAACCGCGCGGGATCGACCGGTTTGAGAACGTAGTCGAGCGCGTGTACCTCGAAGGCTCTGAGCGCGTGTCGGTCGTACGCCGTGACAAATACGACGACCGGCATCGCGTCGACGCCAATCTCCTCGATGATCTCGAATGCCGTGGCCCGTCCGAGTTGGACGTCGAGGAGCACGACGTCCGGCCGACGCTCCACGATCGCCGCGACCGCCGCATCGCGTCCACCGCACTCGCCGACGCAGGTGATTCCCGCCATTTGATCGAGCTGTCGGCGGAGCCCTCGTCGGGCGACGGGCTCGTCATCGACGATGAGCACGTTCATCCGGGCGCCGCACGGAACGGAAGTCGGATCTCGATGCACGCGCCGCGGGCCTCGGCGTTTCCGTGAGCGGCGTGGAGCTCGACCGTCGCGCGGGCGCCGTAGAGGTGGTGCAGCCGCGCGAGCGTGTTGCTGAGACCGATTCCTTCGCGCACGGCGCCGTCGCCGCCCGGGCCCGGACCGTCGTCTTCGAGCCTCACTCGCAGCATGTCGCGCTCACGGGTAGCGCGCAGGGCAATCGTCGTGTGCCCGTCGTCGGACTTCCCGTGCTCGATCGCATTCTCCAGCAGTGGCTGCAACAGGAAGACAGGCACGCGCGCCTCCATCACCGCGGGGTCGACCACGAGGGTGACCGTCAACTGCTCGCCGAACCGTCCGCGCTGGATATCGAGGTAGTCATTCACGAATGATAACTCCTGCTGCAGCGGGACCTCTTGGGCCTCCTCGTCCAGGCTTCGGCGGAGCAGCGTCGACAGCCGAAGGATCATCTGCTGCGCTTTGGCGGCATCCTCGGTCACGAAGACAGAGATGGCGTTCAAGGTATTGAAGAGAAAATGAGGGCGAAGCTGTGACCGCAGCGTGTCGAGCTTGGTTTGCGTCAGTTCGGCCTGTAGCGCGGCGGCGCTCACCTGCTCGACCGCGTACAGGCCGCGAAAGCGCAGCGCGGTATACACCATAACGATGACTGAGTAAAACAACACTCCAATAAAGAAACCCCAAACAAATGCCGTCGGGCTCGCAAGCCGCGTCATCGTCTCAGTGAAGCTGCCGCTGCCCTTGCCACTTACGTAGAGGCCGAGTGCTTCGATCCCGAGCGCAATGACGTTATGGGCGAGAGCCAAGCTGCTGGACACGGCTGCATGCGCGAGGAGCGGGCGGTACACCGCTCTACCATCGAACGGCCAGCGACGAACGGCGACGAACGCCACCGGAGTGAGGAAGGCCCACACCGTCCAAAACAGGAGCCCGTTCACGATGTCCTGCTCGGCAAGCTCCGGGCGCCGCCGAGCGAGGTCCATGAACACTTCTTGCGCGGTGAAGAATGTGCCGACGACAAGTGCCAGCGCCACGACTCGCGAGGTCCGCATGGGGGTCGACGTCATCGCCAAATCATGTAATGCCGGCGGGGCGCGGGCAATGTGCGCAGGAAATCACACGAATGGCACAGGAAATCACTCGAGAATCGCCATCCATCCGCGCCGCATTGTCCTCCGGGCAGGCCGCTCGTAGCGTGTGCCATTCTCAATGTGGCGAGGATGTTACCATGATGCATCGTTGGCTGCTTCTCCTCTGCGTATCGACAGTGACGCATTCCGAGCGTGTGAGTGCCCAACGCGTGGATACTCTCGGGCCCGAAGCGCGCAAGTACGTGCGCGTCGGCACGCCGCGAATCGTGTTGGCGCACGTTCGCATCATCGACGGGAGCGGTGCCGCGCCGGTCGAGGATCAGAATATCCTCATCGCCGACGGAAAGATCGCGGCCATATCAGCCGGCGCCGATCGGTCGCCGAACGACGGCACGACGATACTCGAGCTGCGCGGGTACACCGTCATGCCGGGCATCGTCGGCATGCACGATCATCTGATCTACATGTCGCGACCGAACCTGGCGCCCGACAATACCTCCAACGGCCCCGCGCTGTTTCAACAGATGACCTTCTCTGCGCCTCGCCTCTATCTGGCGAACGGCGTGACGACAATACGGACGACGGGCAGCCCCGAGCCGAACACGGACCTCAAGCTCAAGCGGGCCATCGACGGCGGCGTCCTGCCCGGACCGCATCTGGATGTCACCGGACCGTATCTCGACGGGGCCGGCGGCAATCTTCAGATGCCCGAGCTCGCCGGTCCACAGGACGCCCGTGAGACCGTTGCCTATTGGGCAGATCGCGGCGTGACGTCGTTCAAGGCGTACGCGCACATCACACGAGAGGAATTGCGCGCCGCCGTCGCTGAGGCGCACAAGCGCGGCCTCAAGGTGACGGGCCATTTGTGTTCCGTTACCTACGAGGAAGCGATCGAAAGCGGAATCGACAACCTCGAGCACGGATTCTCCGCCAACACGGCGCTCGATCCCGATAAGAAGCCCGACACCTGCTCCGCGAGCGGGGGCGACTACACGCTCGTACACATGACTCCCGGCAGCCCCGAAGCGGATCGACTGATCGCGGCGCTCATCAAGCATCACGTCGCGATCACGTCGACACTCCCGCTGCGTGCGGCGGCGGTGGCACGCGAGGCATCAGACACGGGTCCACCGCTGCGGCCCGATGTATGGCAGGCCATGTCGCCGTCCGTGCGGCAAGCGTACGTCTACTGGCGCGATCAGCCCAAGTCGCCCGGGAGCGATGTCGCGCTTCGGCTGCGGCGAGACATGGATTTGCAGCGCGCCTTCGTCGCGGCGGGCGGGCTCTTGTTGGCGGGTCCGGATCCGGTGGGCCTCAACGGTCTGCTTCCGGGCTTCGGCGACCAACGCGAGATCGAGTTGCTCGTCGAAGCGGGATTCGCACCGGTCCAGGCCATTCGTATCGCGACGCTCAACGGCGCGATCTTTCTCGGTCGCCAAAAACAGATCGGCTCGATCGCCGTCGGAAAGAATGCAGATCTCGTAGTCGTGAACGGCAATCCGGCCGCTCGCATCGCCGATGTAGAGCATGTCGAACTCGTCTTCAAGGATGGCGTGGGTTACGACACAAAGAAGCTGCTCGATTCGGTAAAGGGCCGTTACGGGGAATACTAGGCCGCCGTCGCGGGCGGGTTGGTGCTCGGAATTGATTAAGTGCGGTGGCCGGGACAGAATAAGCCATGCGCTCAATTCGTCTCATCGCCGCCGCGGCAACGATCGTCTCGCACTCTGCGCACGCTCAAGCGCCCGCGGGCTGGACCGACTTCACCAAGCTCTTTCAGTCGTACGTCGACAGCGACAAGGTCGTGGGCGCGAGCGTGGTCGTGCTCAAGGCCGGCAAAGAAACCGGCCGCTACGACACCGGCTTCGCCGACCGGTCCGCCAGCGTGCGCGTCGACTCGCAGACGATCTTCCATTGGGGATCGATCACGAAGAGTCTCACCGCGATCTCGATCATGCAGCTCCGCGACCGCGGCAAGCTGTCGCTCGACGACAAGATTGTGAAGTGGGTTCCCGAGCTTCACGCGATGCACGATCCGTACAACATGATCGACAGCATCACCATTCGCATGGTGATGTCGCACACCGCAGGCTTTCAGAATCCCACGTGGCCGTACGGAAACGGGCAGCCGTGGGAGCCGTTCGAGCCGACGACGTGGAATCAACTCGTCGCCATGATGCCGTACCAGCAATTGCTGTTCAAGCCGGGCTCACAATATGGGTACTCGAATCCCGGTTTCATCTACCTGGCGCGGGTGATCGAGCAGATCACCGGCGACCCGTGGGACGCGTACGTGCAGAAGAACATCTTTGCGCCGCTCGGCATGAACCGGAGCTATTTCCGCCGCACACCGTACTTCCTTGCGTTACATCGCTCGCACAACTATTACGTCCGTCGCGACTCCACGACGCTCGACTCGGCCCGGCTGATCGACAACGGCGCGGATTTCGACCCGGGGATCACGTCGCCGAACGGCGCGTGGAATGCGCCCGTGAGCGATCTCGTGAAGTACGTCGCGTTCCTCACGAACGCTCTCCTGCCGGGGATGACGCGCGAGCGATACGACGTCGTCCTATCGCGCGCGAGCCTCGCCGAGATGTGGAAGCCGGGCCTGCCGATGTCGCAGAGCTACGAGTCGGCGCCCAGCCAATCGATGGGACTGTCATTCTTCGTGCTCGACCGAAACGGTCAGCGGATGCTCGGCCACACCGGCAGCCAAGCGGGATTTCGGTCGTTCTATTATTTCGATCCGGAGACGCAGACTGGCGTGATCGCGGTGTTCAACACGACCAACGTCGCGGCGCCGGCCGCGCTCATCCAACGGCGAATGAACGAAGCAGCGCTCGGTCTCCTGAAGCCTGCGAGCGCCGGCGGAACGCGTCAGCCGGTAAGGCCGTAGTAGCCGAGAATCTCGCCATCGACTTCGCGCAACGTTCGTATGAACGGCGACAACGTCTCGCATTCGAGTAGCTTCTCCCGCCCTTGGCGGAGATACAGAGCGGCGGGCCGCGCGTCGTTCTGGTCGATGGTAATCACGCGCCCCATCATCGAGTTTCCGAGACCGTTCAACCGCATATCGAACAGCGCCCCGCCCAGGACGGCGAGAAAATGCGCGCCTTCCAACAGCCGCCGAATCGACGCGCCATCCGTTGCGATGACGATCGGTACGGTTTCGATCCCGCTGGCGTGGAGTCGCTCGCTGCACACGGCCGCGCGAACGCTGAGGCGCGCGGCGTCACTGAGTCCTTCGGCGGTAAGGGCGGCTGTCTCGAGCGCGTCGAGCTCCTTGGCCGACGAGGCGACGGGCTGCTTGAATGCGCTATCGATCCACCGAGAGACCGCACCGGTCAACGCCGCTGGAATGGAGACGACCGCAGCGCGCAGTTCCGCCTCCGATTCCGCCGTGCGCAGCACGCAATGATTGCGCAGCTTGGACTCCCACGTCGCGATCTCGGTCTGCAGGGTCGGAACGCGTTCGGTGCCCGTCATCGACGTGAGTCGGAATTCGGGATCACCATAAGCGGTCATCGCGAGCCGCACATACGCCGGGAGCGCCGCGTCGGCTGAGGTCTCACGAATGGCATCGCCAAACGGCAAGCGACTCGCCGCCCGATAGAACCGTTTAGCGATCGCGTATGCACGCTCTTCCACGACCGGCATGCTGAACGCCACGGCGGCGGGCGCACCGCGCTCGATCAATTTGCTCGCGAGACCAGTCTGATAGCCGCCGGCGCCCGAACGAACCCGAGCCGCCACGCAGGCACAAAAGAAGAGGAACGGCACTCGGAAGCCGTCCAGCCGGTCGGCATCGAGCGGCCCGAAGCTGTCGCCGTTCGCGAGCGGCAGCGCCTCGGTGACCTCGTTCGCGATGCCGTGCCCGATGTAATGCAGCACGCCGACTCCACCCTCGAGCCAGTCCGCCAGCTCGGCCGTGCCCGCGTGCTCGGCGGTATCCACGTCGAAGCCGAGAGCGTTGAGGGCGGCACCGGCGGCCACGCTTGCGTCCCGCGTGTTGACGAGTCTTTGATCTCCGAGCTCTGATTCGCCAAGCACGACGCGCGCAGCGCGGTTGGGCAACACCCACGCGCGATTCGGTGACAGCATCTCGCGAAGGTGATTGATGCTCGGGCTTCGCGTTATCGACAGCGCCTCGCTCAACCAACGTCCGCCAATGCGGAGTCCGCCGAGGGGGAACTCGTCGACGTTGCCGAATGGATGCGGCAGGTAGATGACACGTTTCATCTCACCGAGCAACTCGAGCCACTCTTTCGAGAGATCTTCGGTGATCGCGTCACCGAGGCCCTCGAGCTCTTGCTCGAGTTCCTGCACGGCAATCGCATCGCCCTGCGCGTCGGCCGGAAGATGTTGGTGCATCGCACGCAGGAAGCTCGCGAGACGCTCGGCGTTGTCGGCTCCGGCCGGCGTACACGAGAACCTGAATCGGCCGTTCGCATCATACCCATAGATAATCCACACGAGGCAATCGATCCCGCTGATCAGATGCACCACGGCAACGCCGGGAAGTGCGGCGAGCGCCGTCTTTGTCGCCGCGAGCGGGCGGCGCTGGCGAGCGAGCATCGCGCCCCAGGCCTGCTCGTCCACGTTCGGTTCCAGGTAGGCGAGTGCGTCGCGTGACAGCACGGCCCACACGGCGGCGAGCGTCTCGTCGACGCGGGCGTCACCGCGATCGGTCGAGTATGCGTTTGCGGTAATGAGAAGTGTGTATCCGGGATCGAGGAACCGCTTCTGCGTATAGCGTGTCATCACGTCCATGTCGGGCGGAAGCGCTTCCTCGAACATCTTGATGGCGCCGACCAGCGAATGCCGCACGGTTGGATCCTTCAAGCGCTGCCAGTTGGCCATGCACTCGCTCATCCAGACGCGGGCGGCTCCCAGACGATCGCCTCGCATCTCGAAGAGCGACTCGAGCGACGCATAACGCGCCTCCGCCTCTCCGAACCTGCCGGCGCGGAGCAAACAGTTCGCCGCGTTGACGGCGGCCTGGACTCCCCCTCCGTCCTCGAGGCCGAGCGTCTCCGCCACCGTTTCGAAATGTGTGAATGCCTTGTCGGGATTCGACTCGGTGTAGATGTCGCCGAGCGCGAACTCGACCGTGGTCGACGCCCGCGCGTCGAACGTGATGTGGGTCGAGCGGTCGAGCAGCCGAACGTCGGCTTCGAGCTCCGCGACGGCCTGTGCCTCCGCGCCATCCTCGCCGGCGCGCCGCAGCAACTCGGCGTAATTGCGCGCGAGGTCGACGATCAAACGTAGTCCCCGCGTCGCGGCCCAGCCGTTGATGATCGCCTCGGTCTCGGCGCCCGCAGTCACGTCGGCCGACGCGAGCACCTCGATGATCTCGTACAACTCATCGCCGCAACGACGTCGATCCGTCGTCAGTCGTTCGATGAACCGTCGCGCAACGCCCCGTGCGGCACCGACATATTGGATCGCCGGCAACACTTGGTTGCCCAGCGCCAAACACTGTCCGACCAGGGCCAACCGCTCCGCCTCGGCGATGTCGGCCGCTTGCGGATCGAAATCGTATCGAGCCGTTGTCGCATGGAGCATTCGGGAAGCTTCGAGCGGGCGCCCGTTCTCGAACGCATTCCGGGCCGACTGCCACGCACGCCACAGGTGGACGCCGCGCCGCCTCGACACGGCTCCAGCGAGGGGATCCTGTCGCTCGAGCACGTCGTACGCGTGGCGCGCGGCAACGTCGCTGAAGAGCAGGTCGAACATCTCGGCGAACACGCCGGCGCTCGTCTCGCTGCCGGGCGAAGCTGCGCGCGATACCGCGTTACGCCTTGGCATATTGAACGCTCTGCTCGACGGCCCACATGGGTGTCTGCAGCGGCGCCGGCCCAACGCGCATGTATCCGCGATACAATGTCTTGGGTGGAAACTGCTGCTCGACCTCGATGGACATACTGCGCGATACTTTGGCACCGAGCGTGAGATCTGGAGCGAGGGTCGGGATCTTCACCTTTGCCGAGACGGAGAACGACTTCTCGATCGTGAGCTCGAACTTGTCGGTCCGGACAACGCTCTCGGTGCGGAGATCCAGGTGCTGTCCGAAGCGGAAATCGAAGAGATCGACGCTGTTTGGCGCGACGCCGCAGAACGGACACACGTCGTGGCTGACGATCGACTCGCCGAGACATTCGATGACCTCGAGCTCGACGGATTGTTTCCCCCGAACGTCATAGATGCGCGGCCGAACGCGACAGTCGAATCCGTAGGTGGCGCATTTCGCGCGCGGCTCAGATCCGCTCGTCACGGCGAGCGTCACCTTGCGACCGGCGCCGATTCCCGAGCCGTAGATCTTGAGCTCAGCCGAGCGCTCGCCGGCAGCGGTTACGGTGGTACGCATCGTGGTCTTCCCGCCGGGTGGTACGTGACAATCGAACCACGGCAGTGTGCACGTGATATCCGGCTCCTCGCGCAGGAGTTTTCGGAAGACAATTCGGTCGATCAGGCCTCGCAGGTTATCGCCGACACCCATGGTTGGCGTAATGGGGAGGTCTTCGTCATCCAGCCGACGGCGAAGGTGGCCGAGCGCGTCCTCGGTCGGCGTCTGTCCGATCTCATGCCCCACGAGATCGGCCAGGCTGGGGACCGACCCCTCGTCTGTGATGGTGAACATCGGTGCTCCTTGCTGTGCGTCAGACGCTCTGCTCGAAGAACGTCACGACGTCGTCCAGGATCGGCGCGGTGTCGGGAACGAAGGTCGCCGATCCATCGAGGGTCGGGTCGATTTGGACGAGCTGCTCGGCGACGTCGTCGATTGAGGCTGCCTGGAATGGCGTCGACCCGATGTACTGCTCGCTCTTCGCGAGCACCGGCGCGACGACGGTCGCGAAACGCGTCCACGACGCCTTGTTCGAGAAGATGAACACCAACGGGCCGCTGGACGTGTTGACCGAGAAGAGTCCGACCGGATTACGGTCGGCGTCGACGAGGAACGGCACCAGGTATTGCATATGGCCTCCGGACGCCCCGGTTTCCGCGCGGCGCGTCGTGGGAAGAGGCGGGCAACGCGATTTACTCGGCAACGCTCGCGTGATGCGACGCGAGACGTTTCCGACCGAGTCATTGCGATCAACGCCTCAACACTTTCGTCGAGGTTTGCCCAGCCGCGCCGCCGGCGGCATCGCCCGCGGCGATCGCGGCGTACTCAAGAATGAAGGCTTTCCCACATCCCGCAAGGGCGGGACTTCTCTGCTCCTTTCCAGCCTACTTACTTTTGCCCAACGTATCGACCGGATGAATCGGACCATGCACGTCACCGCCATCGCCATGGCGGTTGCCTATGCGTCGCTTATGAGACCTGTGCCGCTATCTCGACATCGTGCTCTCGTACGGACCAGTGCCGGATCCAGCGGTGCGGCGGCTGTACATCCATCATGTCACGCCCGACGCAAACATTCCGCCATCGCGGAGCGACTCGGCGGCGAAGTGAGCTCAGTGAATAGCCAAGCCGCCGGCGCGATCTCGCCGAGCAACCAACGGGAACGGGGCAAATGAGCAAACTCAAATTCAGCATCAGCCTCTCGCTCGATGGATTCATGGCCGGGCCCGACCAGAGCGTCGATCACCCACTCGGCGTTGGAGGCATGCGGCTGCACGATTGGGCCTTCACGCTCGAGGCGTTCCAGAAGATGCACGGAAAGAGCGGCGGCGAGGTGAACGCCAGCACGCGCATGATGGATGAGATGTTCGAGAACGTCGGCGCGGTGATTATGGGGCGAAACATGTTCGGTCCCGTGCGCGGGCCGTGGGCGAATCACGAGTGGAAAGGATGGTGGGGCGACGATCCACCGTATCACATGCCTGTGTTCGTGCTCACACATCACGCGCGCGCGCCCGAGCCGATGCAGGGTGGTACGACGTTCATCTTCGTGACTGACGGAATCGATTCGGCGCTGCGGCAGGCGCGTGAAGCCGCGGCTGGCAAGGACGTCTCGATCGGCGGCGGCGCGAGCGCCATCCGCCAATTCCTCGCCCGCGGTCTGGTCGACGAAATCAATGTGTCGCTCGTTCCACTCCTGCTCGGCAAGGGCGAGCGTCCGTTCGACCACCTCGGCGACGCCGGGCTCACGCTCGAGCAAACGCGGGTGATCGAGGCGCCCGGGGTGACGCACCTGCGCTATCGCGTCGTCAAGACCACGCCGACCACGTAAGAGTTGACGAGAGCGATCGCGGTTAAGCTCCACGCCGTCGAAGCATTCCTCACTTCGCGAATGGACCGCCGTCACCCAACGTCGACGATCGCAGGAACTCGAGCACACGTCGATCGAGATAGTTAGAGATCTGTGACGGCAGCCGCCGTCGCTGCGCATCGGTCAGCAGTCCGCTTGCGTGCGGCACGAGCGCGAGCAAGTAGTCGACGGTGCGCTCGCGCGCCGACACGTATCGGGCATAGGCTTCGCCCTGACTGTATGCCTGTGGCAGCGCGACGAAATAGTCGGCCACGGGCGTCCAGACGGAATCGGCGAACACGGAAAAGCTGTGACTCAGATTGGCGAGGCTATCCGCCTGGGCGCGCGTCAGATGGAGCTCGGTCTCCTGCGTGAGAACCATCGCCATCGGATTGGGAATCGCGCTCGTCCCCAGGTTCTTCATCGTTTCCGCATTCGCCCGATCACCTGAATGTGCGCGGCCCGCGTCGAGGTGCTGCGTCAGGAACTGTCGCTCCCGCGGAACTCCGATGTCGATCGACACGCCCAGGCTGACGAATGGGAGTAACTGCGTGGTGGATTCCCTCGGACGGGTGGAACCGAATCGCTGGTTGACGTCGTACTCGTACTCGCGCGTGACGGGGTTGAAACCGCGGACGAACAGCAGATTCTCGTCGGGCGGAATTCGCTGGCCCCATCCGCGGGCGTTCGCGGTTCCATGGAGTGCGAGGTCGGCGAGGCCGAGCGGATTGAGAACCTGCAGCGAGACGGTGGCGCGCTTGGGCAACCCGATCTTCCGCGGGTTGAACTTCACCTGAAGCGCATTCGCCACCGTCCACGGGGCCTGACAGCTGCCACGCGACGCCAGGTGACCGAGCTGGCGCTCGAGGCAGTCGCGCGCCGCGGGTGATCCGTTGGCGAGGAGCGTGCGCATCGCGCTCGCCATTGCCGGGCCGGTCGTCGCGGACGGATCGAAGATGAACGCGCGATCGTTGGCCGCGCCGTCGCCGTTCACGTCCGACGCAATCATTGGGGTGAATCGTTGACCCGAGACCGCTTGCAGGGCTGCGGTGACGTACACGAGATCGAAGATTGGGAAGTCGCTCCAGCGAGCGCCGACGGCGTGCCGCGCCGCGAGGGTGGACGTTCCCCAATCGACAGCGAAGGGATCGCCGGCGGTGCTCGAGAACCCGAAGTACTGCTCGCGCACGTCGAGCAACGAGTATGTCAGCTCCCACTTGAGCTTCGGGTTGGCCGTAACCGGTTTGAGGTTCACAGTGAGCGATCGCGATCGCGCTCGCAACGCGGAGCGAAGCTCCATCACGCGTTGGAACTCCGGAGACACTCGACCGGCGCCGGCGGCAATGCTTCCCGTCGTGGGGACAATTGCGCTCGGGTCGGCGTAGACGGGACGGCCCGCCTCCGCCTCGAGCGCGAACTGCGGTGTGCGACTCGCATTGATGTCCACGGCTCCCTGCTGATCGACGCCCGTCGAGACGATGCCTTGCACGCCGAGCACGAACCGATCGTCGAGCACGGGGCCTGACCAATCGGCCGCGCCGCGCAACGAGCGCGGCTGCCTGAAACGCGCATCGAACAGCGTTACGCTCGGCACGCCCGCGGCATACACTGTTCCCGTCGAGCCGTCGGCACAGTCCGTGGGGATTGAACCGGGGTCGGTCAAGAATGATTCCCAACGCGGGAACGGAGCGGCGGCGCCGACGCAGGTGATCGCCTGCGTGGAGGCCGGAAGCCCCGTGGCATTCAGCGCCGGCGCGCCGAGGAGCGACGATGCGATGTTCTGAAAGACGCCGACGCCGGCATGCACCGTCGCCCGCGGCGGGCGCGCCGAACCGGGCGCGTACGACACTTCCGGTGATTTGCCGTACGTCCACTGCATACCGATGCGCGGGCTCAGGTACCCGTCGTTCGGCAAACGATCATTGCGCACGCCGAGCGCGGCATGCAGCGCGGGGTTGAACGCCGGGGACGTCGCGAAATGATTCGCGTCGACGCGCGCTCCGTACTGCACTTGCAGGGTTGGCGCGGGACGCCAGTAGTCGCCGAACGCGACGCTCCCGGCGATCTGGTGGCCGGACTGGCCGCTCGTCGACAGCGTCCGCATGAAGCTCGCCGGCGTTCCCGTCTCCAGATCGGCGAGCGAGTTGAAGGTGAACGACCCAGACAACCGCTGCCCCACGTCGCTCGAAAACGCGTCGCGGGCGACGCTCGACGTCAGCTTGAGCGTATGCGTGTTGTCGAGGCTGAACCAGCTCATCTGGTTGCTCACCTGAAGCGTTTGATTCGCCGACGACGAGCGCAGCGCGTTCCCGCCAAACGACAGCGATCGCACTGCCGTTCCCCCGTCCGCGAGGGCCGACGTCACGCGTACGATTCCTTCGGGAAGATCCTGGAACGGGTTCGTGGTGTTGGACTGCGCGCCGAAACCGATCGTCGTCTTGGACAGCACGCCGAACCAGAAATAATTCATGTGCACGAGCGACGCATTGGCGCCCCAGAAGGACGTCTCGTCCGCATGGCTCGGCGTCGCCAGCAGCAAGCCGCCGCGATCCACCGGCTGCGACCGCTGATAGTTTCCCGCCGCGCCGATCGTGAACGAGTGGCTGGTGCCCGAGGCGCTCGGCATGATGTCGAAGTTGAGTAAACCTTGAACGACATCCTGTGACTGCGTGCTCGGCACGCCTGCCGCTCGCTCGGGAAGCCGTTGCTGGCCAAGAAAGCCCAACAGCCGTGCGACTGAGTCCGACGCGACGCCCGCGGCGGCGAGACCAATCCGGTTCGCGCTCACGAGGGTCTGCGCGTCGTTGAAGCGACGACCGACGTTGTACGCGCCGTTGTAGAACACCTTGTCGATGGCGATCGGGCCCGCCGCATTCCCGCCGACACGCACGTTCGTGTACTTCTGACTCTGCTCCGCGGCGGTTTGATCGGTCCACTCGAGTGGCGGTGTAACGTTGGCGTTGGTGACCGAGCGCCGCGAGAAGTTCGAGCCGGGAATCGTCTGGATGGAGATCTGTGCGCCGCTGAATCCGCCTTTTGAGACGTCGAACGGGTACGGATTGATCGATGTTGTGGCCAGCACGTCCGGCGGCAGCGCGCTGATCCCCGAGCCGAGCCCGTTGAAGGTGACGTTGTTCTGGTCGCCGGAGAGGCCGAGCACCGAGTACATGTCGGGCGCGCCAGCGAGGCCAGGGATCAACTGAAAGCCGGCTACCGCCGCGGCCATCGCCGCGAGATTGCCCGCTTGGTCCGGCGACACGCCATTGTTGGTGAGTGGGCGATCGCCGCCGCCGACGTCGACGTCCTTGGAGTTCCGATTGGGCAGCGCGCGTTCGCGCTGGCCCGTGACGTTCACCGCATCGAGCGCGACGATGGCCGACGACAGTTGCGCGTCGGCGATCATAACTTCTTCGTCGCCGACTTTCTTGATCTCGAATCGCTTCAGCGCGAAGCCGAGCTTTCGCAGCTCGAGCCAGTAGTCCCCTTCACCGTTGATGAAGATGATCGTGAAACGGCCACCTTTGTCGGTCGTCGCCGATTTCGTGATGCGGCCTTGGTAGGACGTCGCCAACACGGCCACGCCCTGCATCGGATGCGCGTCCGGATCGGTGATGCGGCCGCGAATGATGTCGGTCGAGACCTGCGCGCTCGACCCGCGCGCGCCGATCGCCAGCATCACCACGACAATCAGCGTCATCAGCACGCGCTTCGCGCCGCCCATCCACGTGTGTGGCATGGCCGAGTGACCTCGCAACGTTGTGTGAGAGACGAGCTATTTCTGCGGCTTCGTGACGTCGAGCTTCACGCGCTCGAGATGGAATCCCTTCGTCATGTCACCACTTTGCAGATAGAGCACGCCGCCCTTGCCGAATCCGGCGATCGACCGTCCCACCGGCATGCGCACACGCTGGAACAATCCCTTCTTCGGATTCACGACGTCGTACACGAGCTCCCCGCGCTGCGACTGCGCCGAGGTCGTTGGCAGAATCCAGAGATTGCCATCGAGATCGGCCATGGCCGAGTTGCGGTGAACCGGTGGGTAGTAGTCAGGGATCTCCGAAAGCGGAACAGAGATGATGTGCTGGATGCTTCCGCCCTGCGACGAGCCAGGCTCGCCGGCGCCGCCTCCAGAGCGGCCGCGCCCCGGCGCATCACCGCTGCCTTCGCCGCGAGCAGGCTGCGGCGGGCCGGCATTGCGGGCGTTGCGAATCACCATCATCGAGTCCCACACGACCTTCGCCGAGTCAACGAGCTTCTGCTTGTCTTCGTCGGTGAGCCGCTTCCAGTCGAACGGCAGCTTGGTCGTGGCGCTCTTGGTTCCGTCGGGAAGGATCCAGTCGACGTGATAATCTTGCCCCCGGACGAAGGCGACGGTTCCGTCGGAGAGGACCGTCCAGGAATCCTCGGTTGGCGCCGGCTGGAAGATGCTCGTGACGACGCGCTTGCCGTTCTCGGGCGGGTCCATCCGGTTTCGACCGCCGCTCCCGTGGTGAACGGCGCCGATGATGTCAACCTGTCGCGTATCGAGATCGGCCCGGATCACGAGGTCCGAGTCGGCGATGAATCCGCCGGCGCGGACGTTCGTAGGTCCCTCGGCCAGCAGGCGGCCCCGGTTGTCGACTGCCTTCGGCGGTGGAAATGGCATCGGGAAGGGTACGAACCCGTCCGAGAACTGCGGCGGGGCAAGGGCGCGTGCGATCCGTCCGGTGCCATCGAGGACCAGCACGTCCCGTGAGACGATCTCCGTGAGCGCGGTCGAGTCGCCGACGTATGGAAAGATCTCCGCGCGGCGAGGGCCGTAGCTGTTCGAGGCTCCCGGCGCTGAATCCAGCGCGACGGTCGCATTAGCGAGCGTCGGGTCGAAAATCTTGATTTGCCGCCGCCCGGCGTCGTTCACGAGCAGCTTGCCATCGGACAATTCGCGCACGCCGAGCACGGCCCCTAATGTCGTCGTCGTCCGCGCGACCGCTGGCGTGACGTTGACAACCGGGATCCCTTGCTGAGCCGGCGCCGTCTGCGCCGCCGCGCTCACCGCCCCGCATGTGAGCGCCGTTATCGCATTCCTCATTGGACCTTTTAGAAGCGACAACCCGGACGCGGGCGCCGGCGCCGCCGGCGCGCCCGACTCGACACGCGCCTCGAGATCCGTCTCCACGCGCGACACGTTCGCTTCCATGCTGTCCACCTCTGTTTTTGCGCTCCGAAGCGCGGCGGCCGTCGTGCGGCCCGCCTCGAAGTCGCGTCGGACTGCGTCGTAGTTCGCTCGTGCCAGGTCGAGACGCATGGCGGCGAACTGGCGCCGCGACGTGACGCTGTTCACCGCGGCCTCGCGCTGCCGCGCGCTCACGTTCTCGGCCGACGCATAGCCCGTCGCCGCGCCGAGCACGAGACCGACCGTGAGCGTGAACACGCCGCCGGCGGCGAGACCGATCACTAACCCGATGCGCTGCCCACGGGTGCGCGGCATGTCGAATTGCTGCTCGGCGCGATACGCTCGGCGCAGCTCTCGTTTGAGCGACGCTCGGAACTCCGGCGTCGGAGTGTGTTGGGAAGAGTCGTTGAATTCAGTCATGCGAGACCTCGATCCATCTTCAGTGTGACTTCCAACTCGCGCCGGAGCCGTTCTCTGGCCCTACGCAATCGGCCCTCGACGGCGCGCTCGGAGATTCCGTAGACCTCGGCGAGCTGCGACATCTTCAGTCGGTCGTAGTGAAACGTCTCGAGCAGTTGCGCCTCCGCGTGCGGAATGCGCGTGAGCGCCTGGCTCACCAGTGACGCCACCTCCGCCGAATCGCTCACCGTGTTCGCGTCCACCGCGGCGAGCACCTGGGCGGGCGAGAGCGAATCGATCGACACGTTCTCGCGGCGCCGGAAGTGGCTGACGATGAGGTTGCGCGCCACGGTCGTGAGCCAACCCAGCGGATTGTCGGGCGCCCCGTGCTGCCGCCAATGGCGGAGCGCGCGGACCCACGTCTCCTGCGTCACATCCTCGGCGAGCTCACGCTGGCCGCCACAGCGCCGCGATGCGTAGCCGTAGAGCTCCGCGATCGTGTCGTCGTAGATCCGTTCGAGCTCGGTTTCGGTGATTCGGTCAGGCATCCGGTGAGGGTGCGACAATACATACGACGCAGGAAGGGGGGAAAACCCACGGTGACCGAAGGACTTAAGGGCGCGAAATTCCTAACGGCGCGAAATTCCTAACTGCGCCAAATTCCTAACGGCGCCAAATTCCTAACGGCGCCAAATTCCTAACGGCGCCAAATTCCTAACGGCGCCAAATTCCTAACGGCGCGGACGGGGCGGATCACACCGGAAAACGGCAACAGCGGCGAGCGGGCACCTTCCGAGTTTCCCAGCACCGAATGGTTCGTTCCGCTGTCAGCGCCGTTCGGGATTCTGCGCCGTTAGGGATTTCGCGCCGTTAGGAATTTCGCGTCGTTAGGAACGTCGCGCCGTTAGGAATTTGGCGCCGTTAGGCACGTGACGCCGTTCGGCAGTCTGCGCCTGTAGTGCGGTTTCACGGGACGAGTGCTTCGTTCCACTCACGAATCGTCCAGCGAGCGACGATGCCGCTGGTAACGAAGGGATCGAGCCGCGCGAACTCCTCGGCCGCGCCTCGGCTCGTGAACACGCCCATCGCTCCGCCTGCCGGCTCGTCGGCGAAGGGTCCGATCATGAGCAGCCGGCCATCGGCGCGAAACGTTCCCCAGAGCGCGCGATGCGCCTGGAAGTTCGCTGGAACCTTGGCCCGAAAATCGGGAGCGGCCTCGTAGAAAAGGACGTATTTCATTCTTTAGTTCCTGGGTTGAGCGAGTCTGTCTCTGCTGGGCGTGAGTGCCGCGGCGGAATTTACCGGCGATTCCCGCCGAGGCGAAAGCGACGGTGCGAGGCGAGATGAAATCGGTGCGCGCCCGTCGCTCAGTTGCGTGATGTTCGCGCCGCCCGCATTCTTGGCGACCATGAATTCCGCCACGCCCATTCCCGCCGCACGCGGCGTCAACGTTCGCCTCGGACGCTGGTGGCAATTGAGCCTCGGCGTCGTGTGCATGGCGATGATCGCCAACCTCCAGTACGGTTGGACGCTGTTCGTGAACCCCATTCACGACGCACACCACTGGAGTCTCTCGGCGATCCAGGTCGCATTTTCAGTGTTCGTATTGGTCGAGACATGGCTCGTCCCGATCGAAGGGTATCTCGTCGATCGCTTCGGGCCACAGTTCGTCGGGGTCGTGGCCGGCCTGCTCGTCGCGCTGTCGTGGGTGATCTTCTCCGTTGCCGATTCGCTGTCGGTGCTCTACCTCGGCGCCGTCGTCGGTGGCATCGGTGCCGGCGCGGTATACGGCGCCTGCGTGGGCAACGCGCTCAAGTGGTTTCCGGATCGACGGGGCTTGGCCGCGGGGATCACGGCGATGGGATTCGGTGCCGGGTCGGCGCTCACCGTCTTCCCGATCGCCAACATGATCAAGGCGGAGGGCTACGAGGCCACCTTCCTCAAGTTCGGTATCGCGCAGGGCGCTGTCGTGTTTCTCGTCAGCTGGCTGCTCAGAGCACCAGATGCGGTTGCCGTCGCGAAGCTGCGTCCCACGCCGATACACGGCACCGAGGTCGTTCGCACTCGCGAGTACTCGCCGCTCGAGATGCTTCGCCAACCCGCGTTCTGGGTCATGTTCGTCATGTTCGCGCTGACCGCGACGGGAGGACTGATTGCGACTGCGCAGCTGACGCCGATCGCCAAAGACTTCGGCGTGTCGAGCGCGCCGGTATCGCTGTTCGGCGTCACGTTGCTCGCGCTGCCCTTCGCGCTGTCGCTGAATCGAATCACGAACGGCGTGAGTCGTCCGTTCTTCGGGTGGGTGTCGGATCACCTCGGGCGCGAGCACACGATGATGATCGCGTTCTCGCTCGAGGGCATCGCGATTCTGCTGCTCAGGCAATTCGGGCAGAATCCGGCGGCGTTCGTGCTGCTGACCGGACTCGTGTTCTTCGCGTACGGGCAGATCTACAGCTTGTTCCCGGCGATTTGCGGCGACACATACGGGCGCCGCTTCGCGTCGGCGAACGCGGGGCTGCTCTACGTCGCTAAAGGTGTCGCGTCGCTGCTCGTGCCGCTGAGCAGCGTGATCGGGGCCACCAGTGGTGGGTGGGGCGTGGTGTTCGTCGGCGCGGCGTTGATGAACTTCGTCGCTGCACTCATGGCGATCCTTCTGCTGCGACCGCTGCGTGCCGGCGTAAGGCGCCGCTAAGCCGAGGATCGACGACCACAATGGCCTCCGAGACGGACACGATCGTCATTGGTGCCGGACCCGCGGGTCTCGCCGTCGGCGCCGTGCTCCACCGCGCCAACGCCCCCTTCGTGATGCTCGAGCGCGCGGAGCATGTGGGCGAATCCTGGCGCCGCCACTACGACCGGCTGCACCTGCACACTCCGAAGAGCCACTCAGCGCTGCCGTTTCGCGCGTATCCGCGCACGTATCCGCGCTACCCGTCGCGCCAGCAAGTGGTGGAGTATCTCGACGCCTACGCGCGTACCTTCGAGCTCGAGCCCGAGCTCCGCCGCGACGTGCAGCGCTGTGTGCGCGGCGCCGATGGCGTGTGGGACGTCACGACCAACGCCGGGCAGTATCGCGGTCGTCGCGTCGTCGTTGCGACAGGTTACAACCGCGTGCCGAACGTGCCGCACTGGCCCGGTCAGGACACGTTCCCTGGGTGGATCATTCACAGTCGTGACTACTCGAACGGCGAGGCGTTCCGCGACAAGCGCGTGCTCGTCGTCGGGTTCGGGAACTCCGGAGCGGAGATCGCGCTCGACCTGGTCGAACACGGCGCGCGGTGCGCCGTGTCCGTGCGCGGGCCGGTGAATGTCGTCCCGCGTGAGTTGTTCGGCGTTCCCGTCACCGTGATCTCGCTCGCGCTCCGTTCGCTGCCGCCACGCGTTGCCGACGCGATGAGCCGACTCACCCGTCGCTTGGTGATTGGGGATCTCGCGACCGCGGGTCTCGCGCAAGCCGACGTCGGCCCGCTGGTGCAGATCGCGGAGCGCCATCGGATCCCAGTGATCGACGTCGGCACGCTCGCGCGCATTCGCCGTGGCGACATCGTGGTGCGCAAAGGCGTCGAGTCCTTCGACGGCGCCGAGGTGCTTTTCGTCGACGGCATGCGCGAGCAGTTCGATGCGGTGGTGCTCGCGACCGGTTTCACGACCGGGCTGCCCGCTATGCTACCGAACCACGCGTCGGTGCTGGACGCGGACGGGCGCCCGCTCGAAAGCGGTCGCGAGACAGAGGCCGCGGGCCTCTACTTCTGCGGCTACAACGTGACGGCGACGGGCATGCTGCGGCAGATCGGGATCGAGGCGCAGGCGATCGGTCGGGACATCGCCGGGGGTTGACCGGCGAAGCACCGACGAGCATTCCCCCCGCGACCCGTTCCGACGACGCGAGCTATTGGACGAGCAGCGTCTCGTTGTGGTTCCCGGCGAGCCTACCCCAGAACGGCGCGATACGCGTCTCCAACTCCTGTACGCTGATCTCGATGCTCGTCGCGGTCTTGCCGGTTTCCGCCTTGATCTTTTCGGTCTGTTCCGGAGTCAAGTCGATGCGGATGGTGGCGTTTGCGTTCTTGGTGCTCATATCCCCTCCCGATGAGGTCGGACTGCGGTGCGCTGCGGGCTGACTGAGCCCTTTATGACATAGGCAAAACGACTCCAAGTCCCGACATAGGTGGATCAGATCGTCAGACGACCTTCAGAATCAGGGTCCGACGGCCGCCTGTCTCGTTGCCACGGCAGGCGGCATTCGCTCGCGCCTTCACGGGCAATGTCGCGCCGGCCTCCCTTCGCGCTCGGTGGCGATGATTTGGTGAGGCGCGTCGCTTCGTCGGGTGTGGAATTGATCGCATGCCGAGTAGACGGACGAAATGCCGAGGAGATAGCTTATGGCGATGGCGCTCACGGTTCCGCATTACACGGTCGACGACCTCGCCAATTTCCCGGACGACGGGAACCGCTACGAGTTGCTGGACGGTGTGCTGCTCGTGACACCTGGCCCCAGTCTCGGACACCAGGTAATCGCGAGTCGGATACAGACTCGACTCAGCAACGCTGTTCAATTGCACGGACTCGCTTACGTGGTCGGCCCGGGCGTTGTCGTGCGGCTTCCAAACACGCAGCTACAGCCCGACATCCTCGTCTTCCCCGCGACCTACAAGCCAGACACGGACTGGCGCAGGATCAATGAGAATTGGCTCGCGGTCGAAGTGCTGAGCCGTTCGTCCAAGATCTATGATCGCGAGTTCAAGAAGGATGCGTACTTCGCGCTTGGCGTGCAGCAGGTGTGGCTCGTCGACCGGTGGACGAAGAGCATCGAGGTGTGGAGGTTGCCCGGTTCAAAGAAGGTCGTGCGCGATACACTGCGGTGGCGTGCACCACAGGGCGACGCGGCGATGGCGCTCGAACTCGCCGAGGTGTTCGCAGGAATCGATTGAACGCGGGGACGCCAATCGCTGAGCGCCACCCTCGGTGCTTTCCACATCAACGCCGACGCTACGGTGCCGTGTTCCCGATCGCTCGTCCCAACAGGTACGTCGCACCGTCAACTGGTGCGACGATCCCCGTTTGCGCACCCGTCCAACGCGACCGCGTGCTGTTGAAGATGTATCGAGCGTCGCTGAGATCGAGCACCGGGCCGCCACCGCTCACCCACCAGTTGGTCGGCACGCCGGAGCGAATCGCGAACTGCGTGTCCCAGCCGATCGCGCCGGAAAGGTCGGGGATCTGGACGTCATACGTCCCCGCGGTGCCGAGGAAATCGCGCGTCGTGTGCACGGTCGCGAAGCGCGCAGTCGACGTTTGTGTCACGTCGAACGAGACACCGGCGCTGTATTCCGCCGGCAGAGTTCCGACCGCGCGAAGGCGGCCGGCGGACCCCGCGACGGCGGTCACGGTCGGCGTTGGCATGGCTGGTCCAAAGGCGATGGTGCGATCGGCAAGCGTCCGGGCATAGGCGATGATCTGCCGCGAGCTGCGGTTGGGCGCGCCCGTGGGAGTACCCAACGAGTTGATCGAGGCGACCACTTGGTGCAGGTCTCCGGCGACCGTCTGCGCCGCAGGAATGCCATAGAGCGTCCGCACCGTCTCCACGCGATCCACCCCGGGATAGAGCGAGAAGTACCCCATCGTACCGCCGGCCGTGATGAATGCTTGGCTCATCCCGACTTTCTCTCCGGCACCGACGTTGTTGAACGTCCACGTCGCCGTTGTCGGCGCGAACGACTCGGCGGCGGTGAAGTCCAATGCGGGTAGCGTAGAGCCCGACGCGGGATTCACGGCGCGGCGAACGATCCCGCGATCGACGGGGATCTCGAGCGACAGCGAGATGTCGCCGTTTCGAAACGCCACGACGTCGAGTGGGCCGGCGGGGAGATTCAACAGGCTGAACGAGCCGTTGCCGTTCGCCGAACCGATCCACCAACCTATGCCGACCTGCGACGTGCGGAAGCCGGTGACGCCGGCGAAGCTTCCATTCACGGTTCGCGTGGTCACGTTCTGGACGAGCGCGCACTGCGACGCCGCGCGCCCCGCGAGCTCCGCCGCCGTGTACTGATACACCGTCGTGCGAAAGCCGCCGGAGTCGTTCGTCACGGTCGCGACCGAACCCGTAGCCGATGTAATGTTGAATGAGTAGACGCTATCGGCCGTCGGCATGATCCGCGTCCATGGCCCGTTCCCGTCTTTCACGGCAAAGAAATATTGCGGCGTCGAGGCCGAGCAGAACTTCCAATGAATGCTGCCCGACGTGGGGGCGGAGACGACGATCTGGAAGGTGAGCGTTCGCTCTCCGAGACCACCAGCGGCGGCGCCGTGAATGGTCGCCGTATAGGTGCCCGGCGCCGTGCCGATGTCGAGAATGTTGATCGAGGCCGTCGCTCCCGTCAGACTGCTCGGCGAATACGCGAGGAACAACGTCGCGGGAAGCCCGGTTGTCGTGAGGGCAATCGCGCCGGTGAAGCCCGGGTTGCGTGTGACCGTGAGCAGCGGTGGCGTCGACAACTGGTTCGACGGGAGCACCAGAAAGGACGTGGCGCTGAGGGCCATCGTGAACGGACCGGTGGCGACCGGCACGGTGATGGTGAGCGCGATGGTCGCGGTCTGATTGGAGAGCCCCGACGCGGCACCGGTGATCGTGACGCTGCTCGTTCCAACCGTGGCCGCTGCCGTCGTGGTCAGCGTCAGAGTGCTCGTGGTTTGCCCGGCAACGATGGTGGACGGGTTGAACGTTCCGGCAACCCCAGCGCCGAGTCCGGAGACGGAGAGCGACACCGGCCCCGTAAATGATCCGCTCCGTGTGACGGTGATGTTGACTGTCCCACTCGCGGCCTGCGCGATCGAGACAGCGGACGATGTGGTGATGGTGAACGATCCGGTCGGAGTGGGTGTCGGGCCCGTGCCGCCGGTCCCGTCACTGCTACCGCCGCAAGCGACGGCCGAGGTGGAGAAGAACAGAATGAAGGCGCGGCGAATGCCGGCCTTTCCCCGGAACGACAACCGCTGAACGCTCACGCCGGCCTCGCATCGGTATTGGGTGGTCGAGCGGCCGGTAAGCCCTTTGATACCGGCTCCTTCTCCCAATGCGCGAAAAGCGCGGTCGGACCGTCACTGCCGCGCAGTCAATACCAATTACGATGATCGGTATGCTGCTCGCTGCCATCGCAGAGCCGCGGCGACCGTCATCCGCGCGTGGTCACCGAGCGATGTCGGTTCGACGGAGGAGCCGGCGAAACCTCGGCTCCGGTTGCAGAGGGTCGAGCATGGGGTCGAACTGCAAGTGCAGTTGGAAATGCGCATCGAAACGCGGATCGAACCGCTCGAGCAGCGTGAGTGCGCGTCCAGGTTGGCCGGTTTGCGCATACGCCCACGCGAGATACGCCGCGTCGTGCAGACTCGGATGGATCGTGTCGGCCGCGGCGATCGCGCGAGCGATGAGCGTGTCGGCCGCATGGCGGTCGCCGCGGCGATATGCAAGCTCGGCGAGGCCGGCCCATCCCGTGATGCGGTCTGACCCAGTCCCAATGCGTACGACCGCTCGATAGTCCTCTTCCGCCTCGGGCCACTCGTGCCGCGCGCGTCGCACCTGCGCGCTCGCCTGACGGATGGTGATGTGCGTCGCGTCGACCTTTTTTCCGCTGTCGGCCCAGACGAGCGCGGAGTCGTTGTTGCGCATCCACATGTACTCGAACGCGAGAAAGGCGAGCGCATTCTTGTATCCAGGATCGATCGATATTGCCTTGCGATAGGCGTCGACGGCTCGGCGCGACTCGAGACTGTCTCCCCACACGTTGCCTATCAAGAACCACGCTTCGGCGACTGTCGAATCGATGCGAAGGGCGCGACGCAATGCGTCGTACATCGCGGCGCGGCTCGTCGGATCGATGTCGCGCCTGACCCAGGCGCGCGAGATCCACGCTTGCGCGCTGTTGCTGTCGGCCTCGATGGCGCGTTCGCTGGCGCGCACCATCAGCGGTTCGACGCTGTCCGGTGGCACTCCGGGAACGGGGTATCGCCAGATGCGTGCGAACTCCAAAGCGCGCGCGAGCCCGGCCCACCCGTCGGCATAGTTGGAGTCGCGCGCGATGGCTTGTCGATAGAGCTCGACGCCACGCGATACCGACGCGGCGCTCCGCCGGTCGAGTTGAGCGTGGGCCTTCGCGGCGAGGTCGACGGCGAGCGAATCCGTTGCCGCCCGCTCACGCGTGCGGCTTCTATGAAACCGCGACGACCACAACGAGGCGCCTGCGACGATGACAATGACAGCGGCGGCGCCGATCATCCAGCGGCTCCGCGTCGCTGGCGATCGACCCGCAACGCCCGCATTCAAGGCGCGCGCAAACTCGGCGGCCGTAGCAAAGCGATCCGCCGGCACGCGCGCCAACGCGCGCGCCACGGCCCGATCCACCGCAACCGGAACGGTGTCGCGCACGATGCGCAGCGACGGCGCCGCGGATGCAAATCGCTTCGCGATCACAGCCTGCGCCGAAACGCCGGTGAACGGTGGCTCTCCGGCCAGCATCTCGTAGACGACACAGGCCAGCGCATACGTGTCGGTGCGTCCGTCGACGTGACGCTCACCGCTGCTCTGCTCGGGACTCATGTACGCCGGCGTACCGATGGCGATTCCTGTCGCGGTCAACGCTTCGCCGGCTGCATCGAGCGTTTTCGCGATGCCGAAATCGGCCACGAGCGCATTGTCGCCGTCGAGCAAGATGTTCTCGGGTTTGATATCGCGATGTACGACGCCTCGGCTGTGCGCGTACTCGAGGGCGTCAGCGACTTGCGTTGCGATCCGAATCGCCTCGTCGACGGGAAGCTGACGATCGCGCGCGATTCTCGCACGCAGCGATGGGCCCTCGACCAGCGGCATCACATAATAGAGCAGCCCGTTCGCGTCGCCCGAGTCGTACAGCGGGAGGATGTGCGGATGCTGGAGCCCCGCGGCAAGGGTGATCTCGCGGAGGAATCGCTCGTGGCCGACTGTCGCGCTGAGTTGCGGATCGAGCACCTTGATCGCGACGCGACGCTGATGTTTCAGGTCTTCGGCCGCATACACGACCGCCATCCCGCCGCGGCCGAGCTCGCGCTCGATGCGGTAGCGATCGGCCAACGCCGCCGCGAGGCGGCGTCCGGCTACGTCCTCGGCCAAAGGCGGCAACGGCGCGACTGATCGCTCGGGATCAGGCATGCGCTAGACTACTCTCTTGCTGCACCGAACGCTACCAGAGGCGTCAAGGAAGTTCGCGGCAGTCCGTTGACACGAAAGGTCGGTGATTTCTCGGCAGGCTGAGATCGCGACGTCGAGAGCGAGACCAGCATCGAGATGGGCAGTTTCGAGATGCCGGAGTGGAGAAAGCCAAATCCAACCGCCAGGGCGTCCAAAGCAGTAGTAGCATGGCGCAGGCTCCCGTCTGCCGACTCGGGCCTCCGCGCTCGATGCTGGTCTCGCTGTCGACATCGCGATCCAACCACACGCATACGACCGCAAGAGCATCAGCGTTGGTCGAGAATCGACTCGAGGGCTTCGTTTCGCGCCCGCTCCCGGGACAGAAACGACTGAAACGCCGGACTCGCACGAAGGTTAGCCAGGCTTGGATCGGTCGCGAGCAACACGTAGTTTGGCATGCCGTCGTTGGCCATGCGCTCGAGCCATTGCCGGGCTTCCTCCGATTCTCCGAGCAGCGAGTACGCCGAGGCGATCATGAATTCGGCATGATGAAAGTGCGAAGCCGGCGGGCCGGCCGGGATTGCGGCTCGAATCTCCGCTTCGGCTTCCGGCCGGCGTCCGAGACGCGCGAGCAAGACGGCGCGCGCGGCGTGCGTGTCAGACCCCGTGCGCCCCGACGGGCCGGCATGCTCGATCGTAGCCAGCCCCTCGGCGGCGCGGCCGAGATAACCCAGCACCAACGCATGCTCCTCTGGGAAACCAATTCCGCGGTTCATGCGCGCCAGCGCACTGTCGTATTTCCCTTCGTACCACATCACGCGTGAGATGCGCGGTGGCACGAAGCGATCCACCGGATCCAGCAGCATCGTGGTCTCGAGCTCTTTGCGAGCGGCGGCCAACAAGCCAACGTGAAAGAGCAGCGAGCCGAGCGCGCTGTGGATGTCGGCGGAATTGGGTTTCAGGGCGAGCGCGTGTCGATAGTCGCGCATCGCCTGCTCGAGCTGCCAGCCGCTTTCAC
>DASVYG010000021.1:0-12590 GCA_036392315.1 Gemmatimonadaceae bacterium | reverse complement strand
GCTCGGCATCGTGATCGGGATCGCGGCCGTGATCGCGATGATTGCGCTCGGCAACGGCGCGCAACAGTCGGTCCGCGATCGCATCGCCAAACTCGGGACGACGACGCTGCAGATCGACGCGACGTGGGTGCGAAGCGGCGGCGTTCAGACGAATGTCAGGAAACGCGTCACGATCGACGACGTGAAGTCGATCGACGAGCGAGCTATCCACGTGCTCGGCGTCATGCCGCAGCAGGACAAGGATCTCCAGGTGCAGTGGGGAAATCGGAACGCCAACGTCAAAATCGTCGGGGCGACCGCGAATTTCCCACAGATACAACATTTCGGGCTCGACCGCGGCAGGATGTTCACGTCCGGCGAAGACATCGGTTGGCAGCGTGTCGCGGTGCTCGGTTCGGGCGTGCTCACGATGCTCGGCGTCTCCAATCCCGATGCCATCGTTGGACAAATCATTCGCATCGGCGGCATGCAATTCGAGGTCATTGGTACGCTGCAATCGAAAGGCGCCGGCGCCGGATTCGGCAGCGCTGATGACCAACTTTTCATTCCCTTCGGCACCGGCCGCTATCGGCTCTTCAAGACTGACCGGCTCGACGACATCTTTGCGCTGGCTACGAGCGAAGCTGACCTGTCCGACGCGATGAATGAGATCACCATCGCGCTCCGCCGATCGCATCACCTCACGAGCGATCAAGAGAATGATTTTCGGATTCGCAACCAAGCGGATCTTCTGGCGACGCTCGGCGAAACCACGCAAGTGTTCACGAGCCTTCTTGCCGGCATCGCCGCGGTCAGTCTCCTGGTCGGCGGCATTGGCATCATGAACATCATGCTCGTGTCGGTCACGGAACGAACGCGCGAAATCGGGATCAGGAAGGCGCTGGGCGCCACTCGCCGCAATATTCTGCTTCAGTTCCTGATCGAGGCCGTGACCTTGTGCGTCCTCGGCGGTTTTATCGGGGTGGGACTCGGCGTAAGCGGTGCGGTCCTGCTCCGCGATTCGTTCGGCTGGTCGACCGCCATCGACTCGGGAGCGGTCATTCTCGCGTTCGCCTTCGCTGCCGCCGTCGGGCTCTTATTCGGCGTGTGGCCGGCGCGTCGTGCGGCGAGGCTCGACCCAATCGAGGCGCTCCGCTTCGAGTAACGACCCGTCGTGCTCACGGCTTCGGCTTGTCTGGATCGTTCGGACCGACGCGACGGCGCTCTGCGAACCGGTAGCCGGTGATGCACACAGTCAGCCAAATGAGACCGGCGGCGTAGCCGGCAACCACGTCGCTCAGGTAATGAACGCCTAGATAGATGCGTGCATAGCCGATGAGGACGACCAGCGCCGCGGCGGCGACCAGGACGGGCGTGCGCCCTCGAGGGAAGCGCGCGCTGAGCCAATACGCGACGAGCCCGTAGCCGATCAGCGAATCCATGGCGTGGCCGCTCGGAAAGCTCCACGACGTCACAGCGAACTCCGACGCGAACGATGGCCGAGTGCGATGAAACGCCTGCTTGAGGGCGACGTTGAGCAGCGCCCCACCGCCGCACGTCACCGCCAGCACGACCAGTTGCCGCCAGTCCCGGCGCACGGCAAGCGCGAGGGCGACACCGAGCAGCAGCGTCGCCAACACCTGTGCGCCGAGAAAACTGATCCAGACAAAGATCGATTCGCCGAATTCGGTTCCGTGCGTCTGAAGCCAGCTCGTGACACCCAGATCGACGCGAACCATCCAGCCTTTCTCCGGCACTTCATCGGCGATCGCGAAGAATGCCCATGTCGAAAGTGCGGCGAGGACGAGACCAATCGTCGCATGCAACCCGAGGTAGGACTTCGGGTGCAACCGCGCGAAGCGTGATTCGGTTGGATTTGGCGGGTTCGGCACAATGGCAATGAGAGTCGTCGTCGCAGGCGAGCCGCTCTCGAGCACGGCAGTTAGTTCGGGATCTTTCCTCGATCACCAAGACGCGCATCGAACCCCGGCATGGTCGCTACGGCTTCTTTGGCGCGACCCTCGTTGCCTGTTTGGCCTTGGTCTCGGCCGCAGCCTCCTTCTTCTCCGTTGACGGCGACTCATGAGAGAATCCGATGATCTTTCCCGTGATCGCGTCGACGTTCACTTCGTCGATCCCAGACTTTCCCGGCGTCTTCATATCGTACGAAAACATCAGCTTGCCTTTTTCGCGCTCGAGCTCGACGCCGTCGATCGTTCCCTTCGGAACGCGTTTTTTCGCGGTCGCCGCTGCTGCGGCTTCGGTGATTTTCGCTTGCTTGGCGAGCGAGTCGGGAATGTCGCGCTTGTACGTTGTTTGAGCATGCACGCTCGATCCAGCGAGCGCGACGATCGCGGCCACGATTATTGACTTGGTGATCATGACGAACCTCCGGCGGTAGCGGACGACTGTTGCCGGAAGGTATGGTGGGGACCTGTCACGACGATGACAGCGAGCGCCGAGGGCGCTCAGCATGAGGGTCCTCGGCGCGGCGGCGATTTGGACATCGCTCAGTTCACATTCTCATGGCGCGCTCTTGACCCAGACGACATCATGAGCGGCGTCGATGCCTCGAGGCTTCGCATATCGTGTTCAGCCTCGAATGCTGCCCAGCGTCTGGATGACAATGTCGCGCCGCGAACGACTAACGGGAATTTTCGTACCGTCGGCGAGCACGATGAGAAGTCGATCAACTCCGACGCGCTCCAGGCTTCTGACCGCCGAAGTGCGCACGACAGCGGAACGATGAACGCGAAGAAACTCAGATGGGTCGAGGCGCATCTCGAGGTCCTGGAGTGATCCGCGGAGGGTATATCGGGCGTCGCCGGCCCACACGAGCATATGGTATCCATCAGCCTGAAATAGCGTCACGTCCGAAAGCGGCACAACAATACTTTTTGCGCCCACCGAGACGAGCAGCCGCGTTGCATATTCGGCAGGGGCGCTGCTTGAGGGACCTGCAGACGGTGCTGACCCCGAGGAACCATTGCCGAGTATTTCGAGGAGCCGTTCGTGCGCCATGGTGACTCGGTGTTCGCGGAGGCGCGTGGTCGCGCGCTCGACCGCGGCAACCAGGCGCGTCTCCGAGAATGGCTTGACTACGTAATCAACCGCGGCGACGTCGAATGCGCGCAGGGCAAACTCGTCGAATGCGGTCACAAAAATCACGCATGGCATCGCGTGAACGCCGATCGACCGAATGACGCCGAATCCATCGAGCCCGGGCATGTGAACGTCCAACAGGACGAGGTCGGGCTTGTCTCGCTTGATCACGGCGACGGCTTCGTGTCCGTTCTGGCACTCACCAGCGATCTCGATGTCGCGACGTTCGCTCAGGGCGAGCCGCAGCCCGCGACGCGCCACTGGTTCATCGTCGACAATTAGAACGCGGGCGCGAGCGGACGGCGTCATACGAGCGTCGCCTCGGGTGGAATCGCATTCCATGGACGATACGGAAGACGGACCTCCGCACGCGCCCCGCCGGTCTCGTGTTGCGATAGCTGCAGTGCCGATCGTCCAGGGTACAAGCGGTCGAGACGCTCGCGAGTGTTCTTGAGTCCAACGCCCCCGCGTTCGAACGGCGTGATGCTGAGATCGTCGTCGTCGCGCGAAATACCCGGGCCGTTGTCAGCAATCCAGAGGACGAGATCTTCCCCCTCACGGAACGCACCCACTTCGATCGTGCCGGACCCTGTTCGGTGCGCAATCCCATGGCGAAGGGCGTTCTCCACGAGTGGCTGGAGCACGAGGACCGGCACCGCAGCGCCGAGCGTCTGATCCTGCACGCTCCATTGCACGGCGAGCCGGTCGCCGAATCGAACTTGCTCGATCGCCAAATATGTTCTGACCAACGCAATCTCTTCCGCGAGCGCCGTTTCGTGGGCGCGGGCCCCCCGAAACACTTGCCGAAGCACGTCACCGAGTTGCGTCACCAACCGCTCGGCGACATTCGTGTCGCTCTCACGAATCAGAATGGCGATGGTGTTCAGTGTATTGAAGAGAAAATGCGGATGCAGCTGGCTGCGAAGCGCGTTCAACTCCGCGCGCGCGAGCTGACCGCTCAGTAGGGCGCGCTCCCGTTCGTGGTGCCGTTCTCGCTGCGACGAGTACATCCACAACGCTACGCCTGTTGTCGCAAAATACAGGAGAAAGGTGCTCGGCATCCATGAGATCGCTGACATCCCGACGTAGACAGGGAAGGGAAATCCCGCGTCTGTGGCGTCGAATGCGCGAGTGAGGGTGGCAGCGAGCAGCGCATGCAGAGACAGGCAGACGAGCCACGCTGCCACGTGAGCGCTCACGACGCGGATTGACGGTCGACGTTGTAGTGGAAAATGTCTCGAGAGCCGAAAGATCACCGGAGTGAAAGCTGCCCAGAGATACCAGTCCGGCATTTGCACGAGCACGATGTGCCAGAAAGAGGTCGGCTGCGCATGAAAAAAGTCGGGCGCCCAGCGCTGAAAACACGACAGCAATCCGGGCACGGTCCAGATCGCGATCAAAAGGACGGGATTGATAGCGAATGGTGCAGTGCCATCGGCGACGTCGGATGGTGTGCGTCGGTCGCGCGCCACTGGATGCTTCACCTATTGAGCATAATTACACGCGCGCATGCTGCACATTGGGTGCGACCAAGTCATCGCAGCCGCCTCGATTGTCCGCGTGCGCCGACCATCCAATCGAGTCCGTTCGTCGACGCCTCCTGTCTCCACAAATACACTTCTGCCTTTGAGAAATCATTCACGGTGCGATGGAACAGCCCGTCCTGTCCTACCATTGTGCCGCCATAGATCCAGATTTGCCCCTGAATCGAGAGAGGAACCGGATTCATCGGATCGCCCGGCCGCGACAGCACGTAAAACACAAATCGCTCCTGCGCCGGATCGAAGGTGAACAGATTGATCGCGCGACGCTCGCCGGCCGGCGACCGAATCTTCTGTTCGCACAGAACGGCGTCGTGCTCCGGAGTCCAGACACAACTGGAAAGTGCGGACACGCCGTCTGTCGTGTCGCTCTGCCAAGCGCCCACTAGCGCGCCAAGCGCGTCGGCACTCTGGGAGGCTTGCGTTGCTCGCGCCTCTTGGGCAGTCGTCGGCATTTTCATGCAGATCGTCGCGGCGACTGCCGCCAAGGCGACTGCCGCCAATAGGAGATCGGTAATCCCGTTTGTTCCCGACCGTGGGTACATGGGTTCTGGGGACGAGCGTATGTGGGATGCGTCTCTAACCACTTTGGCCGCTGCCACACAGACGGTGACGAACGGTCGGACGCATGGCGAAGAGCAATGCACTGATCGGCACGATTTACGATCTGAATGGCCGCCGCGGCCGACCAACGGCGGCCGTGTCCGTCGCGCGACGGGCGTCGATCCGTTGACCGCGCTTCGCGCCGACTGCGGCCCGACGATCATTCGGCGCTTGTCTTCCCTTGCCGTGGTCGCGTCACTTGGATTCTTACGGTGACTCCCACGACGTGCGTCGTCGTCGGTCTCACCGTCTTCCTCAAATAGTACACGTCGACGACCGCACGCTCGGCCAGCTGGTGGCCTGCGCCGAGACGCGCGCGATTCTGCGTCCAGGCGCGCGATGAGAAGTCGTAGAACTCCTCGTCGTCGCCGAAGAGATGCCACGCGCCGTGATCGAGCGGGGCGTCGAGTAGGAGACGATTGCGATAGCGTCGCGGCGACGTGCCGAAGCCGAGTAGCTGTTCGACTCGATTGCGATCGAATGCCGTGATTGTTCCAAGGTGAAATGACTCGGACACCGCCACGAGCGGCAGCTGGACGAGTGTCGCCTTGTGCTGCGTGAGGCGGACGGTGAGGAAGCCTCCTGTCAGCGTGGCGTTCCATGGAAGGGTGACGTCCGCCAGTGCGCCACTGCCGATGAAGTCAGGAGTGGACGGGCCCGGTTCGCTCCGAACAACGATTGGCGTCGTGAGCGCGACGCGAGGGAAGAGCGCTACGAGGTCGACTTCTCCCCACGCCTGTGTTCCTTGTGCTCTCGCGATCGTTGCAGTCAGGGACATCACGAATGGCCAGAGCCAACGACATCGGCGCATACGCTACGATGGCGATCCGACGGACGCCCACCGCTCGACGATCTTGCCATGCGCGAGCCGCCAGATCACGATCCCTCTGAATGTGATCGCGCGTTGGTTCACGGATCCGCGCCACACGTTGCGGCAGACGACCTTGTCGCCCTCTCCGACCATGTCTTCGATAGTGACGTGCAAGTCGGCGATTTGTCCGTGCAGTGCGATCATCATTCCGCGATCGCCGTCACGATCCGTCGCGCGGCCACCCGGCCCGTCGTGGTCGACGAAGTCGTCGGACACGGTCTCCATCACGATATCATGATTCTTCTTGTTGACGAACTCATCGAAGTGGCGACGGACGAGGGCCTTGTTCTCAGCAACGGTCATGGGTCGGATCGATCCAGCGCGGTAGGGGCGCGCTTTTGAGGTGCATAGTTTGCAGCCGGCGTCGGATACACGCGCGAACGTAGCGCCCGCGATCACGCATCGCGGGCTCAATGCAGCGAACGGCGAACCTGTGCGGCGACGTGCCGAAAGCGTTCTACAAAACGCTGGTGATCGGTCGCCGTTCCTTGCTACATCCACATCGTGAGCCGTTGAGCCGCGACCCTGCATGAAGCGCTTGATGGCCGTGATCGGTTCGGCCCGGTGGTGGGGCGAACTGCACCTGCGTGTGGTGGGATAGTCACTCACCGACGTGTTCGGCAGCGTTCAGGATTCGCAGCAGTTAGAACGTCGCCGTCGGCAGGTCGCGGCACCGTTGACGCAGTCTGCTGCATTCACCCGAGATTCGCAGCGCCACGCATTAGGTTCGCCGGTGCTCGTCCGAGCCTCGCTCTTTCGCACGGACGGCGTCGCGCAAGAAAACGGTAGTCGCTGATCGAGGATAATCCATGACCATTGATGCAAGTGCTGTGACGCGCCGGAACCTGCTTCGCACGTTGAGCGCCGCGAGCTGCGGCGCCGTTACGATCCCATTCTTCTCCAAGCCTGCGACCGCGCAAGCGGCGCCGCGCGCCGCGGCGGCCCCGCGTCCATCGCACGCGACCTCAGATGGGGCTGAGCGACCCATGAGTTATGCACCGCTCGAAGCGCATCGAGTCGCAATCTTGTTCGCGGATCTACAGACCGGTATCATCGAGCGTTCCGCGACGAACGATCTCGCCCACTTGAGGCGCGCAGTCGGAGCGCTCGCGAAGCTTGCGCACCTGCTCGAGATTCCGGTGATCGTCACCACGGCACCGTCGGACGGCGGCCCGATCGTGACCGCGGAAATTGCGGCGGCGCTTGGATCGCTTCCGCAGTACGCGCGCACCACGACGGATGCGTTTACGCACGCGCCGACGCGCGATGCCATCGTGAAGACCCGTCGTAAAACGCTGCTCGTGGCTGGAGTTGCAACCGAAATCATCGTGCAGCACTCCGCGCTTTCGGGTGTGACGCGCGGCTATCAAGTACAGGTGGTCGTCGATGCCTGCGGCGGCCTCTCCCCGCGGACGGAAGACGCCGCGTTTGGCCGCCTCATCGAGGCAGGAGTTATCACGACGTCGATTGCGTCGATCGCCGGGCAGTTGGCGGGCGACTTCACGACGCCGAAGGGGGCCGCGACGCTGGCCGTGCTGTATGAGATGGCGAGCGGCTGATTCCCGCCGCGTGTCACGACTCATCCGACGGTCACGAAGCGACCCGCCGACGGCGCGACGCCTGGACCGCGAGGATGACCGAGAACGAACCGGTCACTCCCAGGACGCAGAACGGTCCTGCGACGCCCAAGCAGCAAGGTTCACGGCGTGCCGCGCAGCGCCTCGACGGGACTCGTATTGCCCGCCTTGAGCGCCGGAAATAACGCCGCCGCCCCGCCCGCAACCATGAGCACGAGCGCGGCGACCGAGAAGCTCAGCGCGTCGGTCGGCGCGATGCCGTAGAGGACGCCCCTCACAAGTTGCGTCGCGCCCAGTGCGACTAGCGATCCGACAAGAACGCCGAGCGTCACGGGCTTGAGTCCGAGCGTAAGCACCTCACGCAACACCAGCCCGGGTGACGCGCCCAACGCCATGCGCACCGCAAACTCCGCTCTCCGCCGCGCCACCGCATACGACACGACACCGTAGATGCCAACCGCGCCCAGCGCCAGCGCCAAGGCAGCGAACGCGCTGAAGAAGAAGCGCAGCCGCAGTGGCGCGGCGAGCGCCGCCGACACGACGTCGTCCATGGTCTCTACTCGTGAGATGGCGACTTGGCTGTTCAACTCGCCGATTGCCCGCCGGACGAGCGGCATCACGGCCGCCGGTGGCGCGGCCGAACGCACAACGAGCACGCCTCCTTGCTGCGCCGACGATTGCTCGAGCGGGACCCACATTGCGAACGGCGAATCGGCGACCAGGCTTGTCATGCGTGTCTCTCTGACCACGCCGACGACCGCGCGCGTGACGGGCGCCGCGCCCCAGTGTTCCGTGACATGCTTGCCGATCGCGGTCTGACCGGGCCACATGCGCCGTGCGAACGATTCGTTGATGAGGCAGACCGGCAAATCGCCGGCGTCGGTGGAGTCGATGCCGCGGCCGGCGACGAGCCGCATGCCCATGGCGGCGAGGAACCCCGGCGACGCCGTACGATACAGGCTGTTCGGGCGCTTGGAGCCGTCGAGGTCCGGTCGTCCTTCGACGCGGACGGTCAGCTGGTACCCGAGATCGCGGACAGGAAGACGATTCGTCATCCCCACCTGCGTGACGCCCGGTAGTGCTTTGACCCGCGACAGGGCGTCACGGAAGAATTGACGCCGTGTCTCCGGCGCCATCCCGGACGGCGCGACCAGACTGTAGGTCGTCACGCCCCGCGCGTCGAATCCCGGATCGATGTCGCGGATGTGCTCGACCGAGCGAATCAACAGCGTGGCGCCGACGACGAGAAGGACGGCGAGCGTCACCTGCGCCGTGATGATCGCATCGTGCACGCGATGCGGTCCGCGACCAAGCCCTTCGTCACTGCGTTCGCGATTGACCGCGAGCTCACGGCCAGTGTGGAGCAGATGCCGAACGGGAACGATGGAGACGACGAGCGCGATGACGAGTGCCAGCGCGAATGCGGCGACGAACGTCGTCCAGCCGATCGTGACAGTGCTTTCGAAGCCGCCTTGCAGCGGAAGATGCGCGACGAGCAGTCGGAACCCCGCAGCGGCCAGGACGGATCCAACGATCGCCGCGCACAGCGCGAGCACGAGCGATTCGGCGAGGATCTGCCTCGCGAGCCGCCAGACGCCGGCGCCGAGGGCGGTCCGTACGGCCATCTCGCTCGTGCGATCGCTCGTGCGCGCGAGAATCAGCGCGGCCGCGTTCGCGCACGTAATGAGAAACAGCAGTGCCACGGCGCCGAGCAACAGCAGCAGCGGCGTGCGTACGTCTCCTAAGAGATACGTGTGCATCGGAATCGCATGCGCGTTCTTCGTCTTGTTCCACGCATCTGGATACGTGAATTGCGCGCCGAGCAGTTTGGCGAGCCGTTGGACTTCGCCATTCACTTGCGCGGGTGACGCATCCGGCTTCGCGCTGGCGACGAGCGTCAGGTATCCAACCTTGTACATCGTCTTTGTGGGATCGAGCTGGAGCGGACGCCAGGCTCGCATCTGCGGAGTTGGGAAGAAGAAACCCTTCGGCATCACACCGATCACTGTCACCGGTTCCCCGTCGAGCAGTATCTTGTGCCCGACGACGCTCGCATCGCCGCCGAAATCTTGTCGCCACAACCCGTAGCTGATCACGATAACGGGCGCTGCGCCGGGGCGGTCGTCGTTGGCATCGAAGGTCCGCCCGAGCATCGGGCGAACGCCGAGCACGTCGAAGAGCGTGGGTGACGCGACGACGAACGGCAATTCAGCGGAGCCCGTTGCGCTCGCGCTGGGTGCGTAGGGCGCGCCGTTGGTGGAAAACGCCGCGAGCCGGTCGAAAACGCCGAGGCGCTGCCGAAGAAAATCGTACTCTTCTCCGGTCCAATCGTAATCCATCCAGAAGGCGTACACCTGGCTCGCGTTTCCGTACGGCAGGCGCCGGAGCAAGAGACTATCGACGACGCTAACGAGCGCCACGCTGGCGCCGATCCCAAGACCCAGCGCCAGAAGGACGATGGCGGAAAAACCTGGACGCCGTCGCATCTGTCGCAGGCCGTGGCTCGCGTCCGCGATCATCTCCTCGAGTAGAGATACACCCCAGCCTTCGCGCGCCTGTTCCGCCTCGCTCCCCATTCGGCCGAATCGCCGGCCGGCCTCCCACTCCGCCTGGGACGCCGAAAGCCCGTGTTCGCGCAATGTCGCGACGTCCATCGACCGGTGGAATTCGAGCTCCTCGCGCAGCTCTTCGTCGGCGGCGCGGCGGTTGAGCAACGCCTTGATGCGAAACATGAGGTCGTTCAACCAGTGCGGCATGTGCATTTCTCCTCAGCGCGTGGACAGAATGAGCGCGACGCCGCCGGCCAGCCGCTTCCACGCCTTGGTCTCGGCGGTGAGCCGTCGCCGGCCAGCGCTGGTGAGGCGATAGTACCGCGCGCGTTGACCGTTCTCGGTGACTCGCCACTCGGAGCTGATCCACCCTTCGCGCGTGAGCCGGTGGAGCGCCGCGTACAAGGCGCCCGGCTGAATCCGGAGGGCATCGCGCGACCGGCGCTGCATCGCCTGCCCGAGGCCCCAGCCGTGCGTTGGCTCGACCTCGAGCAGTTTGAGTATGAGCATGTCGGCTGTTCCGCGAATGATGTCCGTCGAAGCAGTGGTCACGGCGTCGGTCTCGGGAGAAGCTGTCTGTTACAGAGAGCTTTCCTGTTGAGACACGCGCATTCGGATTTTGGTTGGCGATCGGGGCAATGGGCCAGAAAGAGTGGACAGTCGCCCTTCGTTGGTGATCAAGTGCTCACGGGCGTGCTCGAAGCGCGTTCGGCCCGAGTCCTGCAGCGCTCCCACGGTCGTTTCAAGCGTCGGCGTGAATGCAGACGGACCCTTGGACACGCCAGCGGCGAACAACGCCGCGCCGGGAGGATGATCCCCGTAGAGTTGAATGCGGCAGCGCCGTCCGCTTCGTCGCGAGGCAGCGCTCCGGCATTATGGTCGATTGTCCGGGACGCAACCATCCGCCCATGAACGCTGAATATTTAGTACTCAGGGACGTTTACTCATTGCTCCGCGTCATGTAAGCGTCATATCCGCGTGACCCACAAGATCTCTTCCTGAGCATGTGAGCATTTTGGTATTCGTGGCGACCTACCTTATGTAGAGGATAGAGGTGGGGGTGTGATGGGCCGGTTTCGATGGACAGAAATTGTGACAAATGGCGCGCCGGTGCGTGCCACACCCTGCCGCAACATGCCCGTTTCAGAGAGAAATTGAGGGGACGACCCGGTAGCTCACCTGGTAGAGCAACGGACTCCTAATGGATATGAATGCGCCTATTCTTGCTGCTGCAACGTCATCCATGGCGTGAACAGCTTCGGCTCGCCCTTGCCAAGTTGCTGCTTCATCCTCGCGTTCGGAGTTCCGAGCACTTCTCCCGTGACCGAGGCCGTGGCCATGATCGGCGCCATCAAATGGCTGATGTTGGAGAAGTGTTCAATCGCGGCGTCGGCATCGCGGTACCGCTCGAACACGATGGCCTCGCTCTCATCCTCGTTGAAGAAGATTTCGTACTGGAGCGTGCCCTGGTCCTTCGTCCGCACGATCTCCATGGCTTCTTTCGTAAGCCGCTTCCATTCCTCGACCTTGCCCGGATGGAACTTGACCCGTGCGATTCCTTTGATCTCGTCCATTGTTACTCCTTTAGAGTTCCCTGACTTAGCAATTTGACGCTCGCCTCCGATCAAACTAACCGTGCGTCCGCGCCGATCGCACACCAACAAGCTCGCAGAATTTTGAGACTGGTGCTAAGCCAGGAATCGCCCACGGTCGCCGTCTCTGCCTGCTGCGATCACGTGACCGGAACCCCATTCGTTGCTTGGCAACGCAGAAACAGCTTCTCGACGGAGTGCGTATTGGGTCCATCGCCCGTCGCGAACGATCGTCCACCATGAAGAGATGATCGTGCCGCGTCGCGCAACGATCGTGCACCATGAAGGAGACGATCGTCCACCATGGAGAGATGACCGTGCAACGTGTTGAGACGACCGCGCCGCTGCACCACCTCTACAGGCTGTTGCGCGCAGTTGATCGCGATGCGTGGTTAGACGAAGCGATCGCTCGATTCGCTGATCCGATCGCGTGCGTGCCCGACCCGCACCCGCGATCAGCGGACCCGATCGTGCGGTCAACCCGAAGCGAACGCGTTGAGCGACCGATCCGCACCCGTGGTGAGCGGATCGTCCGACGCGATGAGACGATCCGTCGCGCCGAACCACGAATCGCTCCGACCGATAAGGTGACCCGACTGCTTGAATAGACGATCGTGCACGACGGTGAGGCCATTGTCCGCGACGATGACTCGATCGGTCGCCTTGCACGCCGAATCGTACCGCGTGGTGAGATGATCCGACACACTGGTTGACGCGGTCGATCGCATGTCGAGATCGATGCCACCCGAGGGTCGCACCGATCGCACCGCGCGAAA
>DASVYG010000020.1:0-2173 GCA_036392315.1 Gemmatimonadaceae bacterium | reverse complement strand
CCGTCGATCACGACGGGGCCGGTCTCCGACGCATGAAAGATTCCCGAGTGGTCGATCCACGCGAGCTTGAGTTGCGCGACGTTGCCGGTCGTGATCTGCGTGAGCGGCGACCATCGCTGATTCGTGTAGTCGCGGCCGTATTCGACCCAGTTGCCAGGCTGATCCATCGCGGCACGATACGAGCGATCCGCCGCTGCAATGTCCACGTCGCGCACCGAGACGTCGCCGCTCGCCGCGTCCTCGTGCTCGCCAACCGCGCAAGCAGACGCGAACAAGCCTACGGCACACGTGCTCAACCACCACACGGCGCTCATGCGTGCATGCATCGAGCAACCTCGCTACGATTTTGCTGACCGTTCGGCTCGCGTCAGGCCAGGTCGGCCGGCGCACCTCGAACTCGCCAAACTGGATTAGCAAAGAGTTTGCCGGATCGATGGTAGGCCATCGAATACCCCGAATGGAACGCAGTTTGACACGAGAGCCGGCATTTCCCATCGCGAGGACGACATGGTGCCGGCTGCTATTAGACAACACTCATTAGTGGGGCCCGCAGCGAAGCTCGCGGTCGCCGGGCTCGTGCTCGCCGGCGCCATGTCCTGCGCACGCCGCGGGCGCCCGATTGCGCTCGGCGACACGACGCAGGTCACCGCTCCGCCGAGCGCCGCGGTGGCGGCGGAAGCGTTCACACGAGTCGGCGTGACATCCGGATTCGACAGTCCCGAGTCGGCAGTCTACGACTCGACGCAAGACGTGTGGTTCGTGTCGAACATCGCGGGCGGCGCCGCCGATAAGGATCACAACGGTTTCATCAGCCGGCTCAAGGGTGACGGCACGCTCGATTCACTTCACTTCATTAAGAGTGGAGTGAACGGCGCTCTTCTCGACGGGCCCAAGGGGCTCGCCATCCACGGCGACACGATCTGGGTTGCCGACATCGACGTCGCCCGTGCGTTCGACAAGCACACGGGCAAGCCGCTCGCCAACGTCGACTTCGGGCCGATGCACGCGCTCATGCTCAACGCGATCGCTGTTGGGCCCGATGGCCGAATCTACATAACGGATACGGCCATCCGTTTGGTGGACGGCCAGCCACGGCACGTCGCGCCCGATCGGATCTTCGTCATCGGATCCGGGCTCAAGGGTACGACCGCCGTTCAGGACAGCTCGATGCAAGGCGCCGATGGCATCTCGTGGGACGCCACGCGCAAGCGCTTCGTCGTCGTCGGATTCACCGGAACGGCGATCACCGCATGGCGCCCCGGTGAATCCAAGGTCGAGCATCTCACGAGTGGTGTCGGACAGTTCGATGGCGACGAGGTGCTGCCCGACGGCCGTGCGCTCGTGTCGAGCTGGGCCGACTCGAGCTTGTTCGTCCTCTCCGGCGACTCGCTCACGCGCGTGATACCGGGCGGGCTTCCGACGCCGGCCGATCTGCACGTCGACATGCAGCGGATGCGCGTCGCCATTCCGCTGTCGAGTCAGAACGAAGTCCTGTTCTATCAAATGCCGCGCAGGCTCGCGGCGCGCTGAGGAATCCGGCGCGCCGATCGAGCGCGCCGGCGCGCTCGCTACTTCGTTTGGAACAGTGGCGCGATCGGTATGCCGACGCCGGCGATGAACACCGCCGGCTTGGCGTCGGTCAGGAACGTTCGCACGCCCTTCGGCACGTCGTCGCCGGCTTTCGGCAGACCGGTCGCCACGTAGTCGAGGTTCGCGTAGAGATAGAGTCCACTCTTGTGCGCCGCGCTGGTGGAATCCATTCCCGCGAATGGGTAGAGCAGTCCGACGGCGCCAACGTCGAGCTTGTGAGTATACGCGCTCGCGTCGTGCGGGCGCGCCGCCGGACTCATGAGATCGGCCACGTACGCTTGGAGTGCCACGTATCCGTGCGTGGCCGTCGCTGGAACGAGATCACCGAGGCCGCCGAACGAGACCGACACCTGGTTCGCTTTGATGTCCTCGCCGACCTGACTCGCCGTGTATTCAGTGAACGGATTGGCCCGCGCCTTGGCGGTCGGCAGCCACGTCGTGGCGGCGAACACCGACACATGGCTGAGCTGCGTTTTCGCCGCGACGAAGATCTGGAGCTGAAGGTTCGTCTGCGACGGAAGCTTGGTGACCGCACCGGTCGTGTCGTTGCGCACGGTCGGCGATCCGAACAGATGCGACTTGT
>DASVYG010000019.1:0-1888 GCA_036392315.1 Gemmatimonadaceae bacterium | reverse complement strand
CGAAAAACCGTACCTGGCCGTCTCGGCGGGGATTCAAGCTCGACCACGTCTTCCCGCCGGACCACATCCGCGAGTTCGCTGAACGAAGTCTGGCGAACCTGGGCGGGCGCCCCATCGACCTGTTGCAGTTTCACGTCTGGGAAGACGATTGGGCCGACGACGACCGGTGGCAGCGCGCCGTGCGCAATCTCAAGCGCGAAGGATTGATCCGCGCCGTGGGCGTGAGCATCAACCGCTGGGAACCGGAGAATGCGCTGCGAACCGTGCGGAGCGGCGCGATCGAGGCGGTGCAGGTGATCTACAACATCTTCGACCAAGCCCCCGAAGACGAGCTGTTTCCGCTGTGCCGTGAGCTCGGCGTTGCCGTCATCGCGCGCGTTCCGTTCGACGAAGGGTCGCTTACCGGAACGCTCACCAAAGAGAGCACGTGGCCCGAGGGTGATTGGCGAAATGGCTACTTCGTCCCCGAGAACCTCGGGCCCACGGTCGACCGCGTCGAGAAGCTCAAGCAACTCGTGCCGCCCGGGTCGACGCTCCCGGAGCTCGCCATGCGATTCATTCTGTCGAACCCGGACGTCGCAGTCGTCATTCCGGGCATGCGAAAGCCGGCGCACGTGCGATCCAACATCGCCGCCGCGAACCGAGGGCTACTCCCACTGGACATGATGGAGCGCCTGCGCGAACATCGATGGGACCGGACGCCGACCGCCTGGTCGCAGTGAGCGACGACGTCGCGTTCAGATCTAGGCAACTGGCGCGCAGCTATTACCTTCTAGTTCGAACGCGGCGGTGTTTCCTCTCCCGCCGGCCTTCGCCTCCTGCTCGAGAGCTGAGATTGAGCTCCGCAAACCACTGTAATCGATTCAATCGCTCGGCCCGATTTCTGTCGCTGCTTGGCACGGTCGCAACGTTGGCGGCGCGCTCGGCCATCGCGCAGTCGTCGGCATCGATCGATTCACTGACCGTCGGCAACACGCGCTATGAGATGGAGCGCGTGCTGCTCGAGATCGACGAGCGCCGCCGCCGGCTCGAGATGGAGCTCGACCCGGTCGATTCGGTGCTGCGCATGCTTGCGCTCGATACCGTCCGCATCGCCGGGTTCAGGCGAGCCCGACAGGTAGACGTGGACGTGGATCGAGTCTGGAACGCCGCCGCGCAACTCGGGCAGACCGATGGCGCCGACCTCAGTCGAACGTTCGCCGACGTCGTCATGACCGCAGCCCGCGACTTCTCGAGCGCCGAGGCCACGCTGAAAACCCGTGTCGTCGTTGCTGGAGCGTCGAATGCCTCGCCCGATCGCGTCCCGACGGTCGCGGTCGTCACGGTGAATGGGCCGCTCCCGCCGTACGACACGCCGCTTTGGGACAAGGTTCGCATGAGCGACTTCGGGCGGACGCGCGTGCCGCGGGTCACCACGGCGGACGTCTCGCGGTTCCAGGCCGCGGTGAGCGACTCCGGGTTCCAGGTCTATAAGCAAACGCTCATCGGCGCGTTCGGTCGCCGAATGGGAGAGATTCGCGTGTCGCGCGACTCCGGGCGGGCGGAGGTCCAGCGGCTCCGACAGCGCGCCATGGCGCTCGCGCACCGGATCGGCGAGCAAGAAGCGAACGGTACCCAGTTCGACGCGCGCCTCGTGTACTTCGGCCTGCCGGCGTTCGCCGCCGTGCTGATCATCCTGTTTCTCATGCCGTTGATGTATCGCCGACCCGACGTGCAACAGTGGTTGTTGACGTCGGGAATGCTTTTGGAGCTCGCCACGATCGTCATCGTGACGGCGACGGTCATCCTCCTGGCGCTGGCCGGACGAATCCATGCCGAGGTGATCGGAGCGCTGCTCGGCGCCCTCTCGGGATACATGCTCGGCCGCGCGGGAAGCCGTCGCGCCGCG
>DASVYG010000018.1:0-5187 GCA_036392315.1 Gemmatimonadaceae bacterium | reverse complement strand
TCGGTACCGCCGAACGTATCGGCGGCGCTCATGAAGGCGCTGGAGAAACTTCCAGCGGACCGCTTCGACACTGTGAAAGATTTCTCCGAGGCGCTCGGCAATCCCGGGTTCACCGTGTCGACACTCGGCGGCGCATCGGGCGTCGCCGTGGGTGACGTGAGCAAGGGCGCGTTCGTCGGCGTCGCAGCAACGTGCGCGTTGCTCCTTGTCGCCGCGGTCTGGGGTTGGCTTCGTCCGCCGGTGGCAGCGCCGGTAATTCGGTACCAGCTGCAAGTGCCATCGGGTGTGTCCGGCGAGGCCGGCGCTCACGCACCGGTACCCGCGCCCGACGGATCGTTCATCGTCCTGCACGGTCCGCAGCAAGGAACTCGCCCCGGCTCGATGCTCTGGATCAAGCGGCGCGACAGTCGGTCGGATACGCCCATCGCGGGAACCGAGGACGCGGAGACATTCGCAATCTCGCCGAACGGTGAATGGATCGCCTTCGCGGCCGGCTCGAAACTCAGGAAGGTGCAGATCGCCGGCGGCGCACCAGTGACGCTGTTGGGAGCGGATGTCAACGGAGCGCTCGGGCTCACGTGGCTCGAGGACGGCACGATCGTCTTCGTTCGCAATCGTAGTGGTCTCCCGTCGCTCGCCCAAGTGCCCGCCGCCGGCGGCGAGCCGTCGGTTGTATGGCAGAGCGACAGTGCAGCTGGTGCGATTCCCTCGCCGATCGCCGGAACGCACGCGGTCCTGTTCGAACGATGCCCCAACACCATCACCTGCGACGTCTGGGCAATCGATCTGCGAGACAAGCGGCCGCGAGTCGTCGTTCGGGGTGCCATGGCGGCGCGATATTCCGCGACGGGCGACCTCATCTACGTGCAGGAAGGCCGACTGCTAGCTAGTCGGTTCGATCGCAATGCGCTTGCCGTGCGCGGGCAACCCGTTCCGCTCGCCGACAGCATTTCCCCTTCGCTGTTCCCGATCGAGCTGTCACGTTCGGGCCTCCTCGTGACGCGGATCGGCGGTAGTGGCACGGTCGGGGACGAGTTCGACATGGTCTGGGTGGATCGCGCTGGGCGCGCGACTCCGGTCGACACGGCGTGGCGTTTTCGCGTAACCTCATATGCCAACGATCAGGGCTGGTCGCTCTCGCCAGACGGATCGCGTCTCGCCATCGGCATGCTCACCGGCGCGGGAGACGATATCTGGGTGAAGGAGTTGCCGCGCGGGCCAGTGTCGCGCGTCTCGTATGATGCAGCGCCCGACGTTCGCCCCCGATGGACCAGCGACGGCCGCGCAGTTCTGTTCCTCTCCGCTCGTTCTGTCCAGGGTATCTATCAGCACCGGGCCGATGGCGCTGGCACCGACTCGCTGTTGCTTGGCGGCGCCATCGAGGAGGCTGCCCGGTCCCCCGACGGAAAGTGGCTGCTGTTTCGCGATGGCTCGAACGGTGCCGTGAGCGGCGGCCGCGACATCAAGGGCGTGCGACTCGGCGTCGACACGTCGCGCGTGCCCGTGATCGTGACGCCGTTCGACGAAGAAGCGATCGCGCTCTCGCCAAACGGCAACTGGATCGCCTATCAGTCGGACGAGACGGGGCGCACGGAAGTGTTCATTCGCTCGTTCCCCAACACCGACACGTTCAAACGCCAGGTCTCGAATGGCGGCGGCGCAGCGCCGCTCTGGTCGCGCGATGGAAAGGAGCTGTTCTTCTTGAGCGCCGGCAAGGACATGATGAGTACACGAGTGACGGCCGCCGCGGCGATCACGGTGAGCCCGCCGGTGAGCCTGTTTCACGTTCCTGACGAGTTGCTCGGCGTCGAATACAACTACTACACGCCGTGGGACGTCGCGGCGGACGGCCGGTTCGTCATGGCACGTTTGCGGCGCAGCGACGGCGCCGCGTCGACGGTCGTCGTTGCGGAAAACTGGCTGACGGAGCTGAAGGCACGAATGAAGCGATGACGCGGCGCCGGTCTCAACGCCACGTGATCGCGAGACCGCCGTCGACCATCTGAAAACTCCGCGCCGGAGCGTACACCAGGAAGGCGTTCCCGAACACCGTCACCGCCCGCGTCGCGGAGAGGCCGATATCGTACGCTGCGCCGACGTGTCCGGCCGTGCCGGTGATCGTTCCCTTTCCATCGGGATCCCCACGGCCCGCGCCCGCGCCGAGCTTGACGAAGAGCGGCGTCGACGGCACGCGAAACTGCAGATCGCCACTCGCGATCAGGACGCTCGACGTGCCGTTCCGCCAGCCGTCCACTTCCGCGCCGATGCCGACAACCGCGGCCATCGCCGTCACCTGACCCATGACGACTGGCGCCGTGCGCCCTTCCGACAGCGACGCGTCGGTCGATCCGGCGATGCCGGCGCCCGCGCCGACGGACACGCGCATCTGGGCGAGCGCGCTGCCCGGAACCGCCACGACGGCAATCACGCCGATGATCAGCACGCGTCTCAGGAACACGGACATTAGGATCCTCGCATTAGACAGTGACTACATTAGACAGTGACTACGTTCGTTGGAGCGCCGCGTAAATAGGCCGCGACGTTCTCCACCGCCCGGCGTAGCCCGATGTCGATGACCTCGGGCGTCATCCCAGCATTGTGCGGCGTGAGCACGACGTTTGGCAGCGCGAGGAGCGGGTCGTCCGCGCGAACGGGCTCTTCATGAAAGACGTCGAGCGCCGCACCGGCGAGTCGACCGGTCCGCAACGCGTCGACGAGCGCATCGCGATCCACGAGATCTCCGCGCGCGGTATTGATCAAGAACGCCGTCGGCTTCATCAGCGCCAGGCGCTCGCGGCCGAGGTATCGCGTCGTGTCGCCGCTGAGACGCAAGTGAAGGCTCACGACGTCCGACTCGCGCAACAGCGTCTCGATCGGCACGTGCCGCGCGCCCACGGCGGCAGCGCGGCCCGCGTCATCGCCGTGTGTCGACGCAAGCAGGCGCATACCGAACGGCGCAGCAAGCTTAGCGACTCGGCGGCCAACCGCCCCCAGCCCCACGATCCCGAGCGTCTTTCCCTCGAGTTGCACGAGCATGCCGCGCGGCCATTGTCCCGCGCGAACACCGGTGTCCACTGCCGGAATGCGCCGCGTGACGGCGAGGATGAGCGCCATCGTGTGCTCGGCGACGGCGTGCGCATTGACACCGGGCGTGTTGGTCACGGTCACACCGCGCTCCCGGCACGCGGCGAGGTCGATGTGATCGGTGCCCGTGCCCCATACCGAGATGAGGCGAAGTCGATCGCACGACGCGGGCACGGCCGCGCTGATGCGCGCGTGGGCGCGGATGTTCACGATGACCTCGGCGTCGCCGATTCGACGGATCAGTTCCGACTCGCGGTCCGCGCCGCGTTCGGTGTACACGGTCACGGCGCCGAGTGCGCGAAGTTGGTGCTCGGCGACGGTGCCGGTGAAGACCGAGGGAAAGTCGTCGGGGACGACGATCCGAGTCGGCCGCACTTCCAAGGTTTTATTGGACAGGTAACGATGCTCCGGAGCCCACGCGTCCGAGGCGGCGGTTGATCCGCTCGAATCGAGGGTCGGCGCGAATGTCTTGGAACAGCGGACCCATGATCCACGGGCCCAGCGAATAATCATCGAACGCGCGGTCCAGCCACACGAACGCGCGGTCATAATCACCAAGCGCGACGTACAACTCCGCGATGCCCGATGCCGGCGCGAGTCCCGCGGACTCGTCGGCGAGCATTTCGGCCAGCAGTCGCATGGCCTCGGCGTGTGCACCTGATCGTGCCAAAGCGTAGCCGAGCAGTCCGCGCATGAGCGGCTCGTGCGCTTCTCGAGGCCGGAGTAATGCGATTGCGTCCGACCAGCGACTCGTCGCCAGGTACACTTCGGCCACGTACTCCGGCGCGCGCCGGAGCGGCGGCTGGATGCCGGCCACTTTCGAGAATTGGTTCAACGCCTCGTCGTACCGCCCCGCGAAGTAGAGCGCGTCGCCGAGTTCTGCGTTTGCCCCCGCCGACAGCGGATTCGCGCGCACGGCGCGTTGTGCCGCGGCGACGGCGTCAGCTGGCCGACCGAGCCACTCGTACGCCTTGGCCAGCGCCTCGCCCGTCGCGCTAGCACTCGGGTCCAGCGCGACAGCGCGCTCGAGCTCAGCGGACCCCGCTGCCGGGTTGAATCCAACCATCAGCGTGTATCCGAGCTCGGCGTGTGCGTCGGCGAGCGAGTCATCCAACGCAATTGCGCGCCGCGCCGCCGCTTCTGCCCTCGCATACATCTCGCCTCGTTGCGCCTTCGGCAGCGTGATGCCATATGCCGCGGTCGTGTATAGGCCGGCGAGCGCGGCGTAGGCCGCCGCGTAGGTCGTGTCCAGCGCCACGGCGCGTCGCAGGTAGCCGATCGCCGCCCACACGCCCGAGTCGCTCCGCAGCAGGGTCGGGTCGCGACCGTGCTCGTACAGCTCATGCGCGGCAATGTTCGATGTCTCGTATCTCACGGAACGTACGGGCGGGCGCGCCAGGGCCGAGCCGGTGGACGAGCTCTGTTCAACGCGTCGCGCTGTCCGCGCGTCTCGTATTGGCCGACCGTGCGCCTGACCAATCACGCCGTATGCGACGCCAAGCACCACCAGCGCGGCAGTTGCCACGGAGACGTGCGCCTTCCGACTCGGCCACGTCCTGCGATGTGGAGCTGCCGGAACGATCATCGGAGAAGTCGTATCGGCGACGCCGAGCGCGGGCATCTCAGGGTTGGCCACGACCGTCATTTCGGTCTTCGTTTCCGGCCATCGTGCGCGTGACGTACGCAAGCCGTTCGCGAACGCCACGACGGCCGGGTCGGGAGCAGACTCGAGCTCCGCCCACACGATTCGTTCGTGGACGCGGACGAACTCCAACGCCCCGGCGCGGTCCCCAGCTTCCGCCAGCGCATGCATCAGACCGAGCGCTATTTGAGAGCTGAAGCGGTCCTCGGCTGCGAGGCGACGCCACCACCCAACGGCTTCATTCAGTTTTCCGGCGGCGGTGGCATTGGTGGCGAGCACTTCGAGTGCTCGACGGTAATCGGCGGAGAGCTGTGATCGCGTAGTCTCGACCCATCCGTCGAACTCCAGCGAGCCACTGACATGAAAGCCCCGGAGGAATGGACCGCGGTGGAGCGCGACCGCTCCGGCGAAGTCCTTGCGCGCTAGCGCCGAGTCCCATTGCGCCACGTCGCTCGTGATGA